>NZ_JBHLUH010000037.1:0-58968 GCF_042433955.1 Phytohabitans kaempferiae
ACCCCGAGACGACGATCACCTCAAACCATGACGCGGATCATGACCAAGCACTACTAGGTCGAGTAGCCGGGAGGGTCTCACCTCCCGGCTACTCGACCTAGACGTAGAACCAGGTGAACGGCGCCCACGGCAGGTTGCGCAGGATGCTGAAGGCCAGCCACGCGGAGAGGAAGAAGCCGATCACCACGGGCGTGATGCGCAGCGACGGGAGTGTCTTGCCGAAGACCCGCTTGCCGGTCCAGGCCAGGTACACATAAAGCAGGAACGGCACCGCGAAGACGAAGAGCGCGTGGTGGCGGGCGGCGGCTGGGACGTCGCCGCGCAGCAGGTACCAGAACGCGCGCGTGCCGCCGCACCCCGGGCAGTCGAGCCCCGTGGTGAGCTTGAGCAGGCAGGTGGGGGGCGCGTCGGCGGTCGACTCGGTGGGGTCGGCGATCGTCACGTAGGTGGTGGCCGCCGCCAGGCAGCCGAGCACCGCCACCGGGGCGAGCCACCGGGGCGAGCGCGCCATCAGCCGGCTGAGCCGGCCGGGCGGCGGAGGCACGTAGAAGGGCGGCGGAGGCGGAGCGGCGGTGGGATCGGCCACGCTGGTCACGGCGCCTCCTGGTCGGCTCGCTCGCTCACCGGTTTACGGTACACCGAGAGCGCTTTTCATCCGGAGGTCACCGCCCTCGGGCGGTGACACCGCCGACAGGCCCAGCCATCCGGCGAGCCGGCGCAGCTCAGCCGCGAGCGCGTCGGCGGTGTCGGCCGGGTCGGCGCCCGGCTCCAGCCAGGCCGCCGGCACGCGGAGCACACCAGCCTTGCGGTCGGCCTTGAGGTCGACCCGCGCGGTGAACCGGTCGCCCTGGAGGAACGGGAGCACGTAGTAGCCGTGCACGCGCTTGTGGGCCGGCGTGTAGATCTCGATCCGGTAGGTGAAGTCGAAAAGCCGCTCGGTGCGCGCCCGCTCCCAGATCAGCGGGTCGAACGGGCTGATCAGAGTGTCGCCCCGGATCCACCGCGGCAGCTTGGCGTCGGCGTGCAGGTAGGCCGGCTGGCGCCAGCCGCGCACCTCGACCGGGATGAGCACGCCTGCGTCGACCAGCTCGGGGATGGCCGCGCGGGCGCCGGCGACCGGCAGCCGGAAGTAGTCACGCAGCTCGAACTCGGCGGCCACGCCCAGCGAACGGGCCGCCACCGCCACCAGCTCGCGATAGGCCTCGGCGGGCGTCGGCGTTGGCGCGGCCAGCACCTCGGCCGGCAGGACCCGCTCGGGCAGGTCGTAGACGCGGGCGAAGCTGCCATTGCGCCGGGCCGCCATCACCTCGCCGGCCCAGAAGAGGAACTCCAGCGCGCGCTTGACGGACGACCAGTTCCACCCCCAGTTGCCCTTTTCCCGGGGCGCGTCGTGCTCGATCTCGGCGGCGGTCAGCGGCCCGTTGACCCGCACCTCGTCGCGGACCCACTCGACCAGCTCGGGCTGCTCCTCGGCGATGCGCCGCATGCCGCCCCACGCGTCGCTGCGCGCCCCCGCCATCCGCCACCGCAGCGCGGGGTGCAGCGCCACGGGGATGAGCGAGGCCTCGTGCCCCCAGTACTCGAAGAGCTCGGGCGGCCGCCCGTAGGCCGCACGGTCGAGCAGCGCGGTCGGGTAGGGCCCGAGGCGGCTGTAGAGCGGCAGGTAGTGGGCCCGCTGGAGCACATTGACGGAGTCGATCTGGAGCAGGCCGGTGCGGGTCAGCACGCGGCGCAGGTGGCGCATGGTCACCGCCCCCACGGGCGCCGGGTCGGCGAATCCCTGGGCGGCCAGCGCGATCCGGCGGGCCTGA
This sequence comes from Phytohabitans kaempferiae, assembly GCF_042433955.1. Taxonomy (NCBI): domain Bacteria; kingdom Bacillati; phylum Actinomycetota; class Actinomycetes; order Micromonosporales; family Micromonosporaceae; genus Phytohabitans; species Phytohabitans kaempferiae. The sequence goes on from NZ_JBHLUH010000037.1 coordinate 1,812, forward strand.
GCGATCGACAAAGACTCTTGAAGTGGCATCGCACCGGACGTTAACTCAGCCGTACGACAATTAGCACAGGTGTTCGATACAATCACGGAATGTCGCCGATCAAGAGCGCTCTGTGGTACGCGGCGAGCGGCGTGCCCGTCCTCCCCCTCCACACCGGCCTCGGCGGCGGGCGGTGCTCGTGCCGGCGCCCGCACTGCGACCGCCCCGGCAAGCACCCCCGGTGGCACCCCCGCCTGATCACCGCCGGCCTCCACCAGGCCAGCACCGACGCCGACCAGGTGCGCCGCTGGTGGGCCGCGTGGCCGGAGGCAAACGTGGGGCTGCGCACCGGCATCGCGGTCGACGTGTGCGATGTGGACACCGACTCCGGCCTGCACCTGCTCCGCGACCTGGTCGGCGACCTCGACGACACCCCGCTGGTGCAGACCGGCTCGGGCGGGCTGCACCTCTACTTCGCGGCGAGCGGCGCGCCGAGCCGGGTCCGCGTGCTGCCCGGCGTCGACTGGCGCGGCGAGGGAGGCTACGTGGTGGCGCCCCCGTCGATTCACGGCAGCGGCGTGCCCTACCGGTGGATCCAGCACGGTCCGGCGCCGCCCTGCCCGCCCGCGCTGCTGCGGCTGGTCGTCCCGCCACCGCCCCCTCCCCCGCCGGTGGTGCGGCATCCCGGGCGATACGCGTCCGCCGCGCTCGACAACGAGGCCAAGCGGGTGCGCTGGGCGCCGGTCGGCGAGCGCAACAACACGCTCTACCGGGCCGCCCGCAGCCTGGGGCGGCTGGCCGCGGCGGGGCTCCTCGATCCGTACGACATCGTCAGCGCGCTCACCCCGGCCGCCATCGCCGCCGGGCTGGGCCCCGCCGAGACCGCCCGCACGATCCACTCGGGGCTGACCGCCGGCCGCCGGGCGGGCACCGTCGGTGCCATGCCAGCCTGACTCCCAGACCCCGATCGTGGGGCCGCCGCCGCGCGACGGCGCCACCTCCGTAGGCTGGTCACTCATGGCCACGGGGTACGTCCGGCCGGCCCGTCCCGAGGACGCCGGTGAGATCGCACGCATCCAGCTCTCCACCTGGCGCACCGCATACCGCAAAGTGCTGCCGGCCCGCGCGCTCGACCAGCTCGACGAGGCGTGGATGGCCGAGCGGTGGCGGGAGGCGATCCAGGCGCCGCCCTCGCCGCTGCACCGGGTTCTCGTGGCGTTCGAGCAGGCGGAGCAGACGTACCTCGTCGGGTTTGCCGCCTCGGGCCCGGCCGACGAGCAGGCGCTCGCGCCCGACGAGCCGCCACTGGCCGCGGACGTCGTGGCCTTCACCGACCTGCTGGTCGAGCCCCGCTGGGGGAGGCGCGGCCACGGCAGCCGGCTGCTGGCCGCGAGCGTCGACCTGTGGCGCGAAGACGGGCTCGCCCGCGCGGTCGCCTGGGTCTACGACGGCGACCCGGCGACCCGCAAGTTTCTCAGCTCGGCGGGCTGGGAGCCGGACGGCGCCGCCCGCGCACTCGACGTCGACGACCAGCTCATCGCCCAGCACCGCCTGCACACAGCGCTCTAGCTGAGCTATTCCAAGGGATAGACCTGGGCTACCGCGATGTCCGCCGCGCTCCAGACCGCAGCTCCCGCGGCCTCACCCGCCGCAGCGCACAACCAAACCCCGCCCTCGCCCAGCAGCACCGAAAGGGCTACTTCCGGGAAGCAGCCCTCTCACGCCGCCGGCAAAGGGCTGTTTCCCGGAAAGAGCCCTTCGGAGGCCAGGACACGCTGCGACATTTCCGGCGAAAGCCACGCCAGTTCCCCGCACCTCCCAAGGGGTCGGGTCCGTACGTGGCGAAGAGTTGACCCTATGGAGCCTGTTGCAAATCGTCAGATTCGCGCGAACTGAGGGGCGCGCTAACCCTCGCTGGCCGCCCTTCGACGGCCAGCGACCGATACAGCCGTGTTCTTCTCGACACCCACTGCGATCGAGCAATTTTGCGACAGGCTCTGTGGGGTCAAGAAATCGCCACGGACGCGCAGCGGCCACAGCCGCGCGTGTTTTCCTGGAAGGAGGACCGCTGACAAGCGGGGCTTGAAACCGCGGAGGGCGAGGCTGCGGGAGCAGCGGCCTGGACCACGACGAGCATCGCGGCAGCCCGCATCTGTCCTTTGAATAGATCGTCCAGGGACCGTTTCAGCAGGGTCAGTCGAGCAGCGGACCCAGACCGATGGTCAGACCGGGGCGCCTGATCACCTCGCGGACCGCCATCAGCACGCCGGGCATGAAGGAGGCCCGGTCGAACGAGTCGTGGCGGATCGTGAGTGTCTCGCCGGTGGTGCCGAAGAGGATCTCCTGGTGGGCGACCAGGCCGGCGGCGCGTACCGAGTGGATGCGCACGCCGTCGAGCTCGGCGCCGCGGGCGCCGGGCAGCTCGTCCTTGGTGGCGTCGGGCATCGCGCCCAGGCCGGCGGCCGCGCGGGCCTCGGCCACCACACGGGCCGTGTGCGTGGCGGTGCCGCTGGGAGCGTCGACCTTCGCGGGGTGGTGCTGCTCGATGATCTCGACGGACTCGAAGTAGCGGGCCGCACGGGCGGCGAACTCCATCATGAGCACAGCGCCGATGCCGAAGTTGGGCGCGATGACCACGCCGACCTCGGGCTTGTGCTGGAGCCAGGTGCGCACGCGGTCGAGGCGCTGCTCGGTGAAGCCGCTCGTGCCCACGACGACGTTGATGCCCTGGTCGATGCTCCAGTGCAGATTGTCCATGACCACGTCGGGGTTGGTGAAGTCGACGACCACCTCCGCCCCCGCGTCGGAGGCGTTGAACAGCCAGTCGCCCTGGTCGATCATCGCCACCACTTCGAGGTCGTCGGCGGCGTCGACGGCCTTGCACACCTCCATGCCCATGCGCCCGCGGGCACCGAGCACGCCGACACGGATGGGTTCGCGCTCTTCACTCACCGGGAGAACTTAACCCACGGGGGAACGCGTCACGCGAAGAAGGTTGCCAGCTCGCGGTCGCGCGCCGCCAGCTCGCTCGCCTGGCCCGGGTACGTCGTGTGGCCGGCGCTCAGCAGGTACAGGCGCTTGGGGCCACCGAGCGCGTGGTACACCGCGAACTGCCCCACCGGCGGTACCGCGGAATCGCGGCGGGCCACCGAGACGAACGTGGGTATCCGGATGCGGGTCGCGGCCGTCGCGGCGTCGAAGTAACCGAGCACGGTGCGCAGCTCCGGCTCCCGCGCCACGCGGTGGCGTACGGCCTCGCCGCTCCCCGTGCACGGCACGCGCAGCCGCAGCGGATGGTGGCCGAAGCTGGGCAGGGACAGGTGGGCACGGCGGAAGCGGTCGTCCCACGGCAGCGCGAGTGCCCCGATGCCACCGCCGAAGCTGCCGCCGCTGTAGTCGAGCTGCTCGATGCCGGGGAACCGCTCCAGCAGCACCGAGGCGGCCCGCCAGATGTCCGCGACGCAGAAGCGGTGCACGTACGTGTCGCGGGAGCTGATGCCGTGCAGCACGTGCTCGGCGGTCACCGCGGGGATGGCGGCCGAGAGGCTGCGCGGCAGCCCTGGCGCGCAGGGGAAGATCTTGGCGGCATACGGCACCGGTACGTGCTCGTCCGGGCCGTCCGCGCGGCCCTGGTAGCCGTGGCTCACCACCATCCCCCGGGTCGGCTGGCCCTCGCGCTGGTACGTGACCCAGGCGAACGCGCGCTCGCCGGTGGAGGAGTCGAAGCTCAGCTCCTCGACCCACCGGTCCAGCCCGGGGTCGTCGTACCGCCGGTGGACCCGCCAGGCCAGTGGCGCTCTGGTCAGTTCCTCGCGAGTGGTGCGCCAGAACGCGTCGAAGTCGGCCGGCTCGGGCGGAGGTGCGGAGCGCTCGGGGAGGGGCCCGTCGCTCACGGCCGTCCTCGCTTCGTGACGGACGGCCGTGGGGCTCCGAGCGCGCTGAGTTCGTTGGTTCGCGCGCGACGCTCGCTCATGGCCCATCATCGTGCCGCGCACGGCATTGACGATCAAGGCCCCAATGGATAGACCACGATCAGGGCACCTAAAAGCCCTATACCGGACCAATAACCGCCAGCGAGGTAGGCCGGGTCAGCAGATCGGTGGCCAGCGCGTTCACCTCGTCGAGCGTCACCGCGTCGACCTGGGCCAGCAGCTCATCGACGGGGAGCACGTCGCCGTAGAGCAGCTCGCCCTTGGCCAGCCGGCTCATCCGCGAGCCGGTGTCTTCCAGGCCCAGCACGAACGAGCCCTTGGACATCCCCTTGCCGCGCGCCAACTCCGCCTCGGTGAAGCCCTTCGTGGCCGCCGCAGCCAGCTCGGCCCGCGTCAGCTCCAGCACCTCCTCGACCTTGCCCGGCGCGCAGCCGGCGTAGACCGCGAAGAGGCCGGTGTCGGCGTACTGGCTGGAGTAGGAGTAGACCGAGTACGCGAGGCCGCGCTTCTCCCGGATCTCCTGGAAGAGGCGGCTGGACATGCCACCGCCGAGCACGTTGTTGAGCACGCCGAGCGCGAACCGCCGCTCGTCGAGCCGCCCGATCGCGGGGCAGCCGAGCACGAGGTGGGCCTGCTCGGTGTCCTTGCCGCGTACGACGGTGTCCGGCGCCCTGGTGGGGACGGCCACCACGGGCCGCAGCGGCGTCGGCGTGCCCCCGCCGACCAGGTCGAGATTGCGCCGCACGAGGTCGACCACGAGGTCGTGGTCGAGGTTGCCAGCGGCGGCGACCACAATGGACGGTGCGAGGTACTCCGTCTTGTAGAAGCTCTCGATCTGCGCCCGGCTCATCGGCGCGATGGTCTCCTCGGTGCCGGAGATGAGCCGCCCCAGCGGATGCGTGCCGTAGATGGCCTCGGCGAAGACGTCGTGCACCTCGTCGCCGGGCTCGTCGTCGTGCATCGCGATCTCTTCGAGGATCACGCCGCGCTCGGTCTCCACGTCGGCCGGGTCGAGCACCGAGTGGGCCACGATGTCGCACATCACGTCGATGGCGAGCGGCAGGTCCTCGTCGAGCACACGCGCGTAGTAGCAGGTGTACTCCTTGGTGGTGAACGCGTTGGTCTCGCCGCCCACCGCCTCGATCTGCGCGGAGATGTCGAGCGCGGTGCGCCGCTCGGTGCCCTTGAAGAGCAGGTGCTCCAGGAAGTGCGAGACACCGCCCAGCTCGGGCGTCTCGTCACGGGAGCCGATGCCCACCCAGATGCCGAACGAGACGCTCCGCGTCGACGGGATCGCCTCGGTCAGCACCCTGAGACCCGAAGGCAGCACGGTACGACGTACCGTGCTGCCCCCGTCTGTCTTGTTTAGCGTCATCAGCGGCGGTGCCGGCGGCGGCGCGGGCCGCCTTCGCCGTCGCCCTCACCCTCGCGCTCGCCGCGGCTCGGGCCACGGTCGCCGCCGTCACGGTCACCACGGTCGCGCGGACCCCGGTCGCCCCGGTCACGGGCCGGCGGGCGGTCGCCACCGGACGCGTCGGACGGCGCCGCCGCCTCTTCCTCGCCCTCGGCACGCACCTTGTCGAGGTAGATCTTGCCGCGCTGGTCGATGTCGGCGATCTGCACCTCGACCTTGTCGCCGACGTTGAGGAAGTCCTCGACCTTCTCGACCCGCTTGCCGTTGCCCACCTTGGAGATGTGCAGCAGGCCGTCGCGGCCGGGCAGCAGCGAGATGAACGCGCCGAACGCGGCCGTCTTCACCACCGTGCCGAGGAACTTGTCGCCGACCTTGGGGAGCGTCGGGTTGGCGATCGCGTTGATCCGCTCGACGGCGGCCTCGGCCGAGGGGCCGTTGGTCGCGCCGACGTAGATCGTGCCGTCGTCTTCGATCGAGATCTCGGCGCCGGTCTCGTCCTGGATCGCGTTGATCGTCTGGCCCTTCGGCCCGATCACCATGCCGATCTTGTCGACCGGGATCTTGACGGTGGTGACCCGCGGCGCGTACTCGGACATCGTGGCGGGCGCCTCGATGGCCTCCTGCATCACGTCGAGGATCGTCTGCCGTGCGTCGTGGGCCTGCTGCAACGCGGCGGCCAGCACGTCGGACGGGATGCCGTCGAGCTTGGTGTCGAGCTGGAGCGCGGTCACGAACTCACGCGTGCCGGCGACCTTGAAGTCCATGTCGCCGTAGGCGTCTTCCGCGCCGAGGATGTCGGTGAGGCTGACGTACTGCGTCTTGCCCTCGACCTCGTCGGAGATCAGGCCCATCGCGATGCCCGCCACCGGCGCCTTCAGCGGCACACCGGCCGACAGCAGCGACATGGTGGAGGCGCAGACCGAGCCCATCGAGGTGGAGCCGTTGGAGCCGAGGGCCTCGGAGACCTGCCGGATCGCGTACGGGAACTCCTCGCGGCTGGGCAGCACCGGGATCAGCGCCCGCTCGGCCAGCGCGCCGTGGCCGATCTCGCGGCGCTTGGGCGCGCCGACGCGGCCGGTCTCACCCGTGGAGTACGGCGGGAAGTTGTAGTTGTGCATGTAGCGCTTGTGCTTCTCCGGGGAGAGCGTGTCGAGCTGCTGCTCCATGCGAAGCATGTTGAGCGTGGTGACGCCGAGGATCTGCGTCTCGCCCCGCTCGAACAGCGCCGATCCGTGCACCCGCGGCAGCACCTGGGTCTCGGCGGTCAGCGGCCGGATGTCGCGAGGGCCGCGGCCGTCGATGCGCACCTGGTCGCGGAGCACGCGGGTGCGGACCTCGGACTTGACCAGCGACCGGAACGCCGCGCTGATCTCCTTCTCGCGCCCCTCGAACTGCGGCGCGACCACCTCGATCGCCTTGTCCTTGATCCGGTCGAGCGCCTCCTCGCGCTCGGCCTTGCCGGCGATCTTCAGCGCCTCGGTGACCTCACCCCGCACGGCGGTGGAGACGGCCTCGTAGACGTCGTCCTGGTAGTCCAGGAAGACCGGGAACTCGGCGACCGGCTTGGCCGCGACCTCGGCCAGCACGTTCTGCGCGCGGCACAGCTCGCGGATGGTCGGCTTGGCGGCCTCCAGGCCACCGGCCACGATCTCCTCGGTCGGCGCGACGGCCCCACCGGCGACAAGGCCGACGGTGTGCTCGGTGGCCTCGGCCTCGACCATCATGATCGCGACATCGCCGTCGGGCAGGACCCGTCCGGCCACCACCATGTCGAAGGTGGCCCGGGCCAGCTCGTCGTAGGTCGGGAAGGCGATCCACTGGCCGTCGACGTGGGCCATCCGAGTCGCCCCGATCGGGCCGGAGAACGGCAGGCCGGAGAGCTTGGTGGAGAGCGAGGCCGCGTTGATCGCCACCACGTCGTACGGGTGGTCGGGGTCGAGCGCCAGCACGGTCTCGACGACCTGGACCTCGTTGCGCAGGCCCTTGACGAAGCTGGGGCGCAGCGGCCGGTCGATGAGGCGGCAGGTGAGGATCGCGTCCTCGCTGGGGCGCCCCTCGCGGCGGAAGAAGGAGCCGGGGATGCGACCCGCGGCGTACATGCGCTCCTCGACGTCGACGGTCAGCGGGAAGAAGTCGAACTGCTCCCGGGGCTGCTTGCTCGCCGTGGTCGCGGAGAGGACGACGGTGTCGGCCAGCTGCGCGAGCACCGAGCCGGCGGCCTGCTTGGCCAGCCGCCCGGTGGAGAACGTGATCTCGCGGGTGCCGAACGACCCGTTGTCGATGACTGCGGTGCTGTGCTGCGTGCCGAGGCTGTTGTGCTCGGTCATGTTCTGGATGCACTCCTGTCCGGTCGTGGGGCCACAACCTAACGGGAGCTGCTCAGACGGGCCGGTCTTCGATCGAAGCGCCCGGGGGGGCCGATGGTCGGCAGCCCGGGGGCCACTACCGAGGACCGGTGCGTCGATCCGCTCCCCGGGCCCCTGGTTTGGGCATATCGATGTAGGGGGAGCGGCTATCCCACCTTGGTGTCGCTGCCGCTCCCCCGTTAGCTCATCGCCGCAGGCCGAGTCGTTCGATGATCGACCGGTAGCGGTTGATGTCCTTCTTGGCCATGTAGTTGAGCAGGCGGCGGCGGCGCCCCACCAGGAGGAGCAGACCACGACGGCTGTGGTGGTCGTGCTTGTGCACCTTGAGGTGCTCGGTGAGGTCGGCGATCCGCTTGGTGAGCACCGCGACCTGCACCTCGGGGGAACCGGTGTCCCCCTCGACGGTCGCGTACTCTTCCCTGATCTTGGCCTTGGCTTGCTGGTCGAGCGCCATTTTCTCCCTGTTTCTGTGGGCTTGTCGCAGTCCGGGACCCGCGGCGTCGTGCAGGCACACGGAACAGAACGTCGTAACACGACGTCCTGGTAACACTACCAGCCCGTGGGACGCTACCCGTTCAGCAGTGCCCGGGTCTGCGCCACGTCCTCCTTGATCTGGGCGATCAAGGGCTCGACCCCGTCGTACTTGACCTGGCCACGCAGGTTGGCGACGAACTCCAGCCCCAGCCGCTCGCCGTAGAGGTCGCCGTCGAAGTCGAGGATGTGCGCCTCGACTCGCCGATCCTCCCCCGCGAACGTCGGGTTGGTGCCCACCGAAGCCGCCGCCGGCAGGCGCTCGCCGCCCCGGATCACCCAGCCCGCGTACACACCGTCGGCCGGCACCGCCGTGTGCGTGCCGGTGAGGAAGTTGGCCGTGGGGAAACCGAGCTGGCGGCCGCGCTGGTCGCCGCGGACGATGGCGCCCTCGACCCGATGCGGCCGGCCCAGCGCCTCCGCCGCGGCCGACACGTCGCCGGCGGCGACGCAGGCCCGGATGTACGTGGAGGAGAAGACCGTGCCGGAGCTGGCCACCAGCTCCGAGTCTTCGACCCCGAAGCCGAACCGCTCCCCCAGCTCGCGCAGCAGCGCGCCGTCGCCGGCCGCCTTGTGCCCGAAGCGGAAGTTGCCGCCCACCACGACCGCCGCCGCGTGGAGGTGCTCGACCAGCACGTCGTGCACGAACGCCTCCGGCGACAGCCGGGAGAACTCCAGCGTGAACGGCACCACGCAGAGCGCGTCGACCCCCAGCTCGGCGATCAGCTCCGCCTTGCGGCGCGGCTCGGTCAGCACGGCGGGGTGCGTGCCCGGGCGCACCACCTCGGACGGGTGCGGGTCGAAGGTCACCACCACCGCGTGCAGCCCCGCGTCGCGAGCCCGCTTCACCGCCTGGCCGATGGTCGCCTGGTGTCCCCTGTGGACGCCGTCGAACACACCGATGGTGACCACCGAGCGGCCGAACCCGCTCGGCACCGCGTCATACCCCCGCCACCTCTGCATGCTGCCCAGCTTAGGTCGTCCGGTGGTGTGACCTGCGCTGTGTGGGTCATCACTGGCCCGGACAGCCCGCTCACCGGGGCGCCAGCCGCCTCGGCCCGGCTCCGCTCGGAGCGCCCGGTACCTCGGCCCGGCGCCGCAGGGGCGCCCCGCCGACCCCCGCGCCTCAGCCGGTGAAGACGACCTCCGGGCGGGCCCGGCCCTCCCGCTCGCGCACGATGGCGAGCAGCCCGCCGTCCGGGGCGAAGACCGCGTACGGCCCGTCGATCCCGGCGCGGTCGAGCGGCCCCCCGTGCGACAGCGTCTTCGCCTCGTCGGCGGAGGCGTCGCGGGCCGGGAAGTAGCGCCGGGCGGCGTCGGCCAGCGGCAGGTTGACCACCTCGGGAGCCACCTTCTCCAGCTCCTCCAATGTGGACGCCTCGGCCAGCGTGAAACCGCCGACCGCCGTACGGCGCAAGGCCGTCAGGTGGCCGCCCACGCCCAGCCCGTCGCCGAGGTCGCGGGCGATGGCGCGCACGTACGTCCCGGAGGAGCAGGCCACCTCGACATCGATGTCGACCACCTCGGGCGATGGGCGGCGGATCTCCACGAGGTCGAGGCGGGAGACGGTCACCGGGCGGGCGGCGAGCGACACCTGCTCCCCCTCGCGCACGCGCTTGTACGCCCGCTTGCCGTCGATCTTGATGGCGCTGACCGCGCTCGGCACCTGCTGGATCTCGCCGGTGAGCACGCCCAGCCCCGCCTCGATCGCGCCGTCGCTCACGTGGCCGGCGGGCGTGGCGGCGACCACCTCGCCCTCGGCGTCGTCGGTGACCGTGCTCTGCCCGAGCCGGATCGTCGCCGTGTACCCCTTGGCCGACCCGATCACGTACGTCAGCAGCCGGGTCGCCCGGCCCACGCCGATCACCAGCACGCCGGTCGCCATCGGGTCGAGCGTGCCGCCGTGCCCGACCCGCCGCGTGCGCGCCAGCCGCCTGATCCGCGCCACCACGTCGTGCGACGTCATCCCGGCCGCCTTGTCGACGACCACCAGCCCGTCCGTACTCACCGCGCCAGCCTGCCAGAGTCGGTGGGGCCGCGCGCACGACGCCCCTCAGCGCACCGCGCCGACCACGGCCCACGCGCCGGAACGCATCCGCAGCAGCAGCGTCACCAGCCGCGCCACGATGAAGAGGGCGAGCCCGGCCCAGATGCCGCCCAGCCCGATGTCGAACGCGTACGCCAGCCAGATCATCGGCAGGAAGCCGCCCAGGGCCGCGACGATCGTCGCGTTGCGCAGGTAGCGGGCGTCGCCGGCGCCGATGAGCACGCCGTCGAGCGCGTACACGACGCCGGCCAGCGGCAGCAGCGCCACAAACCACGGCCACGCCACCAGCGCCTGCTCGTGCACGGCCGGGTCGGGGCTGAACCAGCCCGGCACCACGCCCGCGCCCGCGCCGATCACCACCGCGAAGCCGGCTCCGCTCACGCCGCCGATCACCGCGATCCGCCGGCCCAGATCGCGGGCCTCGCCGTCCTGACCGGCGCCGAGCGCGGCGCCGACCAGCGACTGGGCCGCGATCGCCACCGCGTCGAGGGCGAGCGCGCAGAAGAACCACAGCTGCACCGTGATCTGGTGCGCGGCGACCGCCGCGGTGCCGAAGCGGGCGGCCACCGCCGTGGCGGACAGGAAGCACGCCTGGAACGCCGAGCCGCGGATCAGCAGGTCGCGCCCCAGCACCAACTGCTGGCCGATCACGGCGGGGCGCGGGCGCAGGGCGACGCGCTCGACGACGAGGGCCCGCGCGAAGAGCACGCCGGCCACCGACTGCGCCACCACGTTGGCCACGGCCGAGCCGGGGAGGCCCAGCCCCACCGGGTACACCAGGATCGGGCAGAGCACCGCGGAGAGCACGTTGGCCCCGAGCACGTAGTAGAGCGGGCGGCGGGCGTCCTGCACGCCACGCATCCAACCGTTGCCCGCGGCGGCGAGAAGAAGACCAGGAGCGCCCAGCGCCGCGATCCGCAGCCACTCCGCGGCCGCGCCGGCCACCTCGGCGTCGTCCCCGGCCAGGGTACGGGCGAGCGGGCCCGCCGCCACCTGCGCCACCGCCGCGAGGGCCAGCCCCACGCCGAACGCGAGCCACGACGCCTGCACCCCCTCGGCCACCGCCGCGGCCCGGTCGCCGGCGCCGAAACGGCGGGCCGAACGGCCGGTCGTGCCGTACGCCATCACGGTGCCCAGCCAGGCGGCCGCCGACATCACGGTGCCGCCGATCGCGAGCGCGGCCAGCGGCAGGCTGCCCAAGTGCCCCACGACCGCGGTGTCGACCAGCACGTACAGCGGCTCGGCCGCCAGCACGACCAACGCGGGCAGCGCGAGACCCGCCACACGGCGCAGGGAGTACGCAGGCATCGCCCGCCATCCTGACACCGACGGCGTAATGACCGCAATGATGGCTGGTACTTACATCACGGAGGAGAGCGCGCGCGGCTCGCCGTACTCCTCGACGTCGGACCTGGTGAGCTTGATGAGGGCGCGCGACTGGCGCCAGCCGACGACCTGCTCGGAGTAGCGGACGCCGCCGCGGGTGCGGGCCACGACGGTCCAGGGCATGCCGAACCCGACGCGGAGCACGGTGACGATCGGCAGCAGCAGGAGCAGCAGAAGCCACTCGGCGACGAAAATGGTCGCGACGATGATGGCGGGCAACACCACGATCACGGCGAAGACGCCGATCGCGATCAGGAACCCGATGGGCTCGTCACCGGTAATCGGGAAGTCGGGGACGCCGCCGCCGACGTCGGCACCGCGGGGCCGCCACCGCCAGGGCAACCAGCGCCGGCCAACCCGCCATCGGCGACCGTCGGGGAGCCTTCGATCCGCATGCCGTGGCATGGTGCCACGGCCGACCAAGAGCGTGACTTACTGGCGCGTGTCCATGGAGGTCTGGAGGGCGCGGCGGGCCTGCTCGCGCTCGTCTTCGTTGGTCTGGGGCTTGGGCTTGGTGGCCATGGGAACGGGGTCCTTCCAGGGCGTGCGCGACTCGCGACAGCGAGCCCGCACTGCGGGCACTCGTGCGATGCGCCGAGACGGCCCTCCGGGATCGCCGGAGCGACGGTGGCGCGAGCCCGGGTCGGGTCAGACCCTGGAGGCAACACCGATCGTGCGGAGCGTCACTCATGGCAGTGCACGCACGGACCGGTACGCAACGCAACCCAAGTTAGCGTTAAGTCAATTGAACGCGCGCCCCGTTCCCGGGATACGGACCGGTAGCAGAAGGAAACCCTGCGTGGGATCAAAGCTCCGCGCGAATGGCGTCGATCACATCGTCGACCGTGCCCCGCCCGGTGAATCCCGCCGCCAGCCGGTGCCCACCGCCGCCCAGCGCCACCGCGACCCGGCTCACGTCGACCGCGCCCTTGCTCCGCATCGAGACCGCCCACTCGGACGCCCCGACCTGCTTGATCACGCAGCTCACATCGGCCTCGGCCGCGCAGCGCACGGAGTCGATGAGCGCCTCCAGCACGTACGGCTTCTGGTGGTGGCGGGCGAGGTCGTCGAGCGTCGCGTACGTCCACACGAGCCCCACGCCGCCGGCCGCCTCCGGCTCGAGCCGGGCCCGCTGGAGCACGTCGCCGTAGAGCCGCACCGCCCCGAACGGGCGCGTGTCGAAGATCCGCCGGGAGATCTCCCCCGGGCTGATGCCGGTGGCGATCAGCCGGGCGGCCATCTCGTGCACGGCCGGCGTGGTCATGTCGAACCGGAACGAGCCGGTGTCGGTCGCCAGCGCCACGTACAGACACGAGGCGATCTCCGCGTCGAGCGGCACCTCCAGCCGGTTGAGCAGCCCCTCGGCCACCACCGAGGTCGCGGCGGCGCCCGGGTCGACCAGGTGGATGCCGCCGAAGCGGGTATTGGAGGCGTGGTGGTCGAGCACCACCGCCGCCCCGGCCGTGTCGAGCCGGTCGACCAGCTCGCCGAGCCGCGAAGCGCTCGCCGCGTCGAAGCAGAGCAGCAGGTCGGGCGCCGGATACGCGGCGTCGGCCGGCACGAGGAGGTCGAGGCCGGGCAGCCAGCGGAACGGCTCGGGCACCTCCGGCGGAGCCGCGTGTCCCTCGCCGCCGTCGCCCGCCGTCGCGCCCGGGAAGGTCGCCTGCAACTGGGCGATCCCCAGCCGGCGCAGGCCCAGCGCCACGCCGAGCATGCTGCCCAGCGCGTCGCCGTCGGGGTTGACGTGGCAGACCAGGAGCACCGTGCCGTCGGCCGGCAGGCCGTGCACCGCGGCGACCGCCGCGGCCCAATCCGCGGGGGAAGGCTCGGATGTGCCCGCCGCCGGCACCTCGGCCACGGTTGTCACGGCCGGTCCCTGGAGTCAGCGGAGGTGTCGTCGTCGGCCTCGTCCTCTTCGGCTTCCTCGCGGTAGGGGTTGGCCTCCCCCGCGTACTCCGCGCCGGCCGCGATCCGCTGCACCTCGGCGTCGGCCGTGCGCGCCTGGGCGAGCAGGTCGTCGATGTGCTTGGCGTGCTCCTGCACGTCGTCGTGGACGAACGTGAGCGTCGGCGAGTGGCGCAGGCCGAGCGCCTTGCCGACCGTGCTGCGCACCAGCCCGTTGGCACTGTCGAGCGCCGCCGCCGTGCCCGCCTGGGCGGCGGCGTCGCCGAGCACCGTGTAGAAGACCGTGGCGTCGCGCAGGTCGGGCGTGATCCGGGCATCGGTGATCGTGATCATGCCGAGGCGAGGGTCTTTGATCTGGGTACGCACCACCGAAGCCACCAGCTCTCGCACCCGCTCCGCGTGCCGGCGTACCTTGGCCGGGTCCGTCATCTCGCCACCTCCGGGAAGTACCACTGCGCGCACCCGGCCCGAGGGCCGGAAACACCCGCCAACCCCTCGCACACTACCCGTGTGAGCTGCCCAGAATCAGTCCTCGTCGCCGTGTAGCCGCCGCCTCACGGACAGCAGTTCGATCTCCGGGCGACCCGCCACCAGACGCTCGCACGAGTCGAGGACCTCGCCCACGTGACCGGGCTCGGCGGCCACCACCGCCACGCCGATCTCCGCCCGCCCGTGCCGGTCGAGCGCGCCGACCTCGGCCACGGAAACCTCGAACTTCCGCAGCGCGGCCACGATCGGTCGCACGTATGACCGCTTCTGCTTCAACGAACGAGAGTCCCCTGGCAGGAGGACGTCAAACACCGCGGTTCCCGTGTACACGTCCAGAGAACTTACTGTGCCGGCGGCCGGAAACGGCGGCGGGGCAGAGCGAAACCGCTCTGCCCCGCCACTGAAGGTGCGCCTAGGAGCGCGCCTTCTCCCGCATCTCGAACGTCTCGATGACGTCGTCGACCTGGATGTTGTTGTAGCCCTGCAGCGTCAGACCACACTCGAAGCCCTCGCGGACCTCGGTCGCGTCGTCCTTGAACCGCTTGAGCGAGCTGATCGTGAGGTTTTCCGCCACCACGACCCCGTCGCGGATGAGCCTCGCCTTGGCGTTGCGCCGGAGGAGGCCGGACCGGACGATACAACCCGCGATGTTGCCGACCTTGGACGAGCGGAAGACCTCGCGGACCTCCGCCGAGCCCAGCTCGACCTCCTCGAACTCGGGCTTGAGCAGGCCCTTGAGCGCCGCCTCGATCTCCTCGATGGCCTGGTAGATGACCGTGTAGTAACGGATCTCCACGCCTTCGCGATCGGCGATCTCGCGGACCTTGTTGGAGGCCCGCACGTTGAAGCCGATGATCGTCGCGGCCTCGGACGAGGCACTGGCGAGCATGACGTTGCTCTCGGTGATCGCGCCGACGCCCCGGTCGAGGATCTTGAGCTGCACCTCTTCGGGGATGTCGAGCTTGAACAGCGCATCCTCCAGGGCCTCCACCGAACCGGAGACGTCGCCCTTGAGGATGAGGTTGAGCGTGGTCTTCTCGCCTTCCTTGATCTGCTCCATGAGCGTCTCGAGGGTCGCCCGGCCACGGGAGTTGGCGAAGCTCGCCGCCCGCCGCCGCGCCTGCCGCTGCTCGGCGATCTGCCGCACGGTGCGGTCGTCGGCCGCGGCCAGGAACGTGTCACCCGCGCCCGGCACCGCCGTGAGGCCCAGCACCAGCACCGGACGGGACGGACCCGCCTCGACCACCGGCTTGCCGTTTTCGTCGAGCATCGCGCGGACGCGACCGTGCGCCCCACCGGCGACGATCGAGTCGCCGGCGCGGAGCGTGCCCTTCTGGACCAGCACCGTGGCCACCGCGCCCCGGCCCTTGTCGAGGTGGGCCTCGATGGCCACACCCTGAGCTGGACCGTCGACCGGAGCGGTCAGCTCCAGCGACGCGTCGGCGGTCAGCAGCACCGCCTCGAGCAGCTCGTCGATGCCGATGCCGCGCTTGGCCGCGACGTTGACGAACATCGTGTCGCCGCCGTACTCCTCGGCGACCAGCCCGTACTCGGTGAGCTGCTGGCGCACCTTGTCGGGGTTGGCCTCCGGCTTGTCGACCTTGTTGACCGCGACCACGATCGGCACCTCGGCCGCCTTGGCGTGGTTGAGCGCCTCGATCGTCTGCGGCATGACGCCGTCGTCGGCCGCGACGACCAGGATGACGATGTCGGTCACCTGGGCACCACGGGCACGCATGGCGGTGAACGCCTCGTGACCCGGGGTGTCGATGAAGGTGATCGCCCGCTCGGCACTGTCGTGCTCGACCATGACCTGGTAAGCACCGATGTGCTGGGTGATGCCGCCGGCCTCGCCCTCGATCACGTTGCTCTTGCGGATCGCGTCCAGCAGCTTCGTCTTACCGTGGTCGACGTGACCCATGACGGTCACGACCGGGGGCCGGCTGACCAGCCGGTCCTCGTCGACCGCGGCGTCGAGGTCGATGTTGAACTGCGCGAGCAGCTCGCGATCCTCGTCTTCCGGGCTCACGATCTGCACGTCGAAGCCGAGGTGCTCACCGAGCAGCAGCAACGTGTCGTCGGAGCACGACTGCGTCGCCGTCACCATCTCGCCCAGGTTGAACATCTCCTGGACCAGCGAACCGGGGTTGGCGTTGATCTTGTCGGCGAAGTCGGAGAGCGACGCGCCGCGCGAGAGCCGGACAACCTGGCCCTGACCGCGCGGAGCACCGGAGCTCATCTGCGGCGCGGACAGGTTGTCGAACTCTTGACGCCGCTGCTTCTTCGACTTGCGACCGCGGGTCGGCTTGCCGCCGGGACGCCCGAAGGCACCCGCCGCGCCACCGCCGCGACCGCGACCGCCGCCACCGGGACGACCGGCACCGCCGGCACCCGCCGGGGCGCCACCGCGGAAGCCACCGCCGCCGCCACCGCCGCCGGGACCGCCACCGCCACCGCGGAAGCCACCACCGCCACCGCCGCCGGGACCGCCACCGCCACCGCGGAAGCCACCACCGCCACCGCCGCCGGGACCGCCACCGCCACGGAAGCCACCACCGGTGCGACCGCCGCCGCCACCGCCGCCCGGACCACCGCCGGGACGGCCGGGACCGCCACCCGGACGGCCAGGCCGCTGGGTGGGCATGGACGCCGGGCTGGGCCGCGGCGGCATAGACGCCGGGCTGGGCCGCGGCGGCATGGACGCCGGGTTGGGCCGCGGCGCGCCGGTGCCACCGCTGGCCGGGGGACGCTGGCCGCTGGGCGTGATGCCGAACGGGTTGTTGCCACCGCTGCGCGGCGGGCGCGGACCGGGACGGCCCGGACCCGGGGTGGGCGCCGCGGGAGGCGCGGACCGACCGGCGGCCGGGGAGCCGGGCCGCGGGGGGACCGCGCCCGGACCGGGCTTGGGCCGGGTCGCACCGTCTGCCGGAGGCTCCCGGCGCGCGGTGTCACGCTGCTTGGCGGCCTGCTGGGCAGCCTTGACCGCCGCCTCCTGGTCACGCTTGAGCCGCGCCGCACGCTCCTCGGCGGCGGCGACCTCGATGTCGTGGGCGCTCGCCGGCTTGGCGACGGGGGCGGGCTGGGGCGGGCCGGGGACGGGGCCCTTGGGGCGGGCCGTCGGCCCAGGCGTGGGCGCGGTCCGCCGAGGCGGCGCGGGGCGCGCCGAGACCTTGGACTGTGGCGCCGCCGGCGCGGGTGCGGCGGATGACGCCGACGCGGCCGCCGGAGCCGACGGGGCGGCTGGTGCCGCCGCTGGGGCTTGCGATTGAGCGGCGAACGCACCGCGCAGTCGCCGGGCTACCGGCGCCTCGACGGTGCTCGACGCGGACTTGACGAACTCGCCCATCTCCTTCAGCTTGGCGAGCACGGTCTTACTCTCGACCCCGAGCTCTTTCGCAAGCTCGTGTACGCGGGCCTTGCCTGCCACTGCACTCCTCACTCCGAGGTCGTGCGGGCGGCACCCGCAGCGACCTCACTCCTGCACTTGAAGCCTGGTCATTTGAGCGACTTCATCGTGTGCTCATGTCGGTCGTCCTACCTTGCTCTTTGCGACCCCCGACCGGTCTGCTTGACCGGTCGTAGTGGCTACCGCACGGATGTGCTCGGCTAGCGCACCGGAATCCAGGAACCCGGTGACGCGCAGCGCCCGCCCGAAGGCACGGCGCCGCTCCGCCAGCGCGAAGCAAGCCGGATCAGGATGCAGGTGCGCTCCCCGACCCGGCAGTCTACGGGCCGGATCGGGCGTGAGGCTGTGGCCAGCCTCACTGGAAACCGCGATGACCCGCAGCAAATCGGTGGCCGTCGCCCGCTGCCGGCAACCCACGCAGGTGCGCACCGGCCGCGCACGTCGTACCAACAGAGAGTCTACTCCTACGCTTCGGCGACCGCGCCGCCCGGCTCGGTCGCATGATCGTCACCGGCGGGCCGCGCCGGCTCGTTGTCCGGCTTGATGTCGATACGCCACCCGGTGAGCCGAGCGGCGAGGCGCGCGTTTTGCCCCTCCCGGCCGATCGCGAGCGACAGCTGGAAGTCTGGCACGGTCACCCGCGCGGTACGCGTCGCCGCGTCGACGACCTCCACCCGCAGCGCCTTGGCCGGGGAGAGTGCGTTACCGACGAAGTGGGCCGGGTCGTCCGACCAGTCGATAATGTCGATTTTCTCACCGTGCAGCTCGCTCATCACCGCGCGGACCCGCTGCCCCATCGGCCCGATGCAGGCGCCCTTGGCGTTGACGCCGGGAGCGGTCGAGCGTACCGCGATCTTGGTGCGGTGCCCGGCCTCGCGGGCGATCGCGGCGATCTCCACGGTGCCGTCCGCGATCTCCGGCACCTCCAGCGCGAAGAGCTTCTTCACCAGGTTGGGGTGCGAGCGCGACAGCGTGATCTGCGGCCCGCGGAAGCCCTTCGCCACGTGTACGACCACGCACCGGATCCGCTGCCCGTGCGCGTAGATCTCGCCGGGCACCTGCTCCGAGTGGGGCAGCACCGCCTCGAGCTTGCCGAGGTCGACCGTGACGATGCCCTTCTCCGACCGCGCCTCGTGCGCCTGGACCACACCGGTCACCAGGTCGCCGTCGCGGCCCACGTACTCGCCGAAGTGCACCTCGTCGGTGGCCTCCCGCAGCCGCTGGAGGATGACCTGCTTGGCGGTCATCGCGGCGATGCGGCCGAAGTCGTGCGGGGTGTCGTCCCACTCACGGACGACGGTGCCGTCCGAGTCGAGCTCCTGCGCGTACACGAGCGCGACGCCGGTCTTCCGGTCGATCTCCACGCGGGCGTGCGACTCCGCGCCCTCGGTATGGCGGTAGGCGGTCAGCAGCGCGGTCTCGATCGCCGCGAGGATCGTGTCGAACGGGATCTCCCGCTCCCGCTCGAGGGCACGCAGCGCCGCGAGGTCGATGTTCACCTCTCCTCGTCCTCCTCGTCGTCGATCTCGTCGTCCTCTTCTTCCACACCCTCGACCTCGCCCCACCGGGTGAACTCCAACTGCACCCGGCCCGGCCCGAGGTCGGCGTGGGCCACCTCCTGGACGGTGCCGTCGACGTCGAGCGTCACGCCCTCGTCGCCGGCCGCCTTGACCCGCGCGGTGACCTGCCGGCCAGCCGCGCTCACCTTCACCAGCCGCCCCACGTTGCGCCGCCAGTGGCGGGGCAGGGTGAGCGGCCGGTCGACGCCCCGCGAGCTGACTTCCAGCTCGTACTCCCCGGGCAGCAGGTCGCCCTCCGCCGCCTCGGCCGCGTCGAGCGCCGCCGAGACGGCCCGGGACACGTCGGCGATGTCGTCGAGGCTCACGCCCCGGTCGCCGTCGATCGTCACCCGCACCACGTGGCGCCGCCCTGCCCGGGACACGGCCAGGTCCTCCAGGTCGTAGCCAGCGCCGGCGACCACCGGCTGGACGACCGCGACGACCCGATCCTTGGAGACCCGGGGCTGCGGGGTCCGCTCGGCGCCGGCCGGCGGACGGCGGCGGTCGCCGGAGCTTCGGGGCGGAGTGGTGCGGCCACGCTGAGTCATCAGGCGCACCTCTCTCCGTCACTCGGGCCCCTCCACCACCGCCCTGCGGACCTGGTGAAAGAGCCATGCCTCCTTGCCACCGGACCAAAGCGCGTCCGGTGGCTGCGCAGAGCGTAACGCGCCGAAGCACTTCGGGGACGGCCGGCGCACCGACCTTCCCCCGGGGCGACCCTCGCCCCGGCCCCACTTCGCCCCACCTGTTGACAAAGAGCGGCATGTCACCCCGGACGGGGGTTTCCGGGAGTGGTGGCCGCTCGGTGGCAGCCGTACGGCAGACTTTGCCCGTGCGGAGCTGGCTACAAGATCAACGGCCGTCCCGCCGCGGAGTGCTGGCCGCGGCGGTGGGGGCCGCCGCGCTGTACCCGATCTCGGGGTGCGGCCTCTTCGGCGGCGATGAGGAGAACGTGCCGCCCCCACCGCCCGACCCGCTCGCTCCACTGCTGGCCGAGGCGCTCTCCCTCGCCGGCGCCCACGAGGCCGCGGCCGCCGCGTTTCCGGAGCTGGCGGAGCGGCTCACACCTGTCGCGCAGGCGCACCGCGAGCACGCCACCGCGCTCGCCGCCATCGTCAGGACGCCAGAGCCCACGGCCACCGCCTCCCCCGAGGCGTCCGCCAGCCCGGTGGCCGGCGACGCGAAGAGCACGCTCGCCGCGCTGCGCTCCGCGGAGCAGAAGGGGCAGAAGGCGGCCGCGCAGGCCTGCCACGCCGCGCCCCCCGAGCGGGCCGCGCTGGTCGGCTCGATCGCCGCCGCTCGCGCGACACACCTGGAGGTGGTCCGGTGACGACAACGCACCGGGGGCCGCGATCGTTCCCGCCCGGAGCGCTCCGATGAGCCCCGAGTCGCTGGCGAGCGCCCTCAACGCCGAGCACGCCGCGATCTTCGCGTACGGGCCGATCGGGGTGCGCCTCGACGCCGCCTCGGTGGCCGAGGCACGGGACGCCGAGGCCGCGCACCGCGCCCGCCGCGACACGCTGGTGCTCCGGCTGACCGAGCTCGGCACCACGCCCCCGCCGGCGGCACCGAGCTACGAGCTGCCGTACCCGCTCACCGACCGGAGCGCCGCGCTCCGGCTGGCGACCGAGATCGAGGAGCGCACGGCCGCGGTCTGGCGGGCCGCCCTGCCCGCCACCGCGGGGGCCGACCGGGCCACCGCGCTCGCCGGGCTCACCGACTGCGCCGTGCGCGCCACGCGCTGGCGCCGCCGTGCCGGAGTCGCCCCCGCCACCGTCCCCTTCCCGGGCCGGACCGCCTGACGCACCGCACTTGCCCAACGGCATACCGGGTATGCATACTCGGTAGCCATGTCCATCCGTCACGGTCTCCTGGCGCTGCTCGAACGCGGCCCCATGTACGGCTACCAGCTCCGCGCCGCCTTCGAAGAGTCGACCGGCGCGACTTGGCCGCTGAACATCGGGCAGGTCTACACGACCCTGTCCCGCCTCGAACGGGACGGCCTCGTGCGCCCGCTGCCGGAGAACGACGGGGGGCAGCGGCCGTACGAGATCACCGACCCCGGCCGCACCGAGCTGGCCCAGTGGTTCGCGACGCCGATCAGCCGCACCGACCGGCCGCGCGACGAGCTGGCCATCAAGCTCGCGCTGGCGCTCACCACGCCGGGAGTCGACATCCGTGCGGTGGTACAGACCCAGCGCACCGCCAGCATGCGGACCCTCCAGGAGTACACGCGCCTCAAGAGCCGTGACGCGGAAAACGTCGAGCTGCCCTGGCGACTCGTACTCGACGCCATGATCTTCCAGGCCGAGGCGGAGATCCGCTGGCTGGACCACTGCGAGGCGAGCCTGATGCGCTACACGCCGCCCGCGCCCAAGGCACCTCCGGCAGCCAGCCCGGCGGACGTGCCGGATCCCGAACACAGCGAGGTGCGCCCGTCATGATCCTCGAACTGCGCGACGTGCACCGCACGCACGGCACCGGCGCGGCGGCCGTACACGCGCTGCGCGGCATCACGCTCGGCGTCCGCCCCGGCGAGCTGGTCGCCGTGATGGGCCCCTCCGGCTCCGGCAAGTCCACGCTGCTCAACCTCGCCGGCGGGCTGGACCGCCCCACGCGGGGCGGCGTGTACGTGGAGGGCCAACTCCTCGGCGAGCTCTCCAAGCGGCGGCTCGCCGCGCTGCGCCGGCGCTCGGTCGGCTACGTCTTCCAGGACCTCAACCTGCTGGCCAGCCTCACCGCCGCGGAGAACGTCGCGCTGCCGCTGGAGCTGGACGGCATGGGCGTACGCAAGGCGCGGCGGCTCGCGGTGGCCGCGCTGGAGGAGGTGGGCCTCGCCGACCTGGGCCCGCGCTTCCCCGACGACATGTCCGGCGGCCAGCAGCAGCGCGTGGCGATTGCCCGCGCGCTGGTCGGCGACCGCCGGCTCGTACTCGCCGACGAGCCCACCGGCGCGCTCGACTCGCAGACCGGCGAGGCGGTGCTCCGCCTGCTCCGGACGCGGGTCGACGCCGGCGCCGCGGGCGTACTGGTGACCCACGAGGCGCGGCACGCCGGCTGGGCCGACCGCGTGGTCTTCCTCCGCGACGGCGTCGTCGTGGACACCTCGGGCCCGCTCACCCAGCCCGAGGAGCTGCTGGAGCCAGCCTCGTGACCTCCTGGCTGACCGCGCTCCGCATCGCTCGCCGCGAGGCCCGGCGGGCCAAGGGCCGCTCCGCGCTGGTGATCGCGATGATCGCGCTGCCCGTGCTGGCGCTCTCCTTCGCCGCCGCGTCGTACGACATGTTCCGGCTCCGCCCGGCCGAGCAGGCCGCCCGCGAGATGGGCACCGCCGACGCCCGGCTGCTGTGGGAGTTTGACGGGCCGATCGCGCAGAACCCACGCGGTGAGGGCTGGTCCAGCAGCAGCGACCCGGTCACCTCGCCGCGCACCGAGCGGGAACTGCTCGCCGCCCTGCCCCCGGGCAGCCGCGTCATCCCCAGCCGGCAGGGCTTCGCCGAGTTTCGCACCGCCGCCGGCATCGGCTCGATGCTGACCCGCGGGCTGGACATCCGCGACCCGCTCACCACCGGCCTCGTCACCGTCCTGGACGGCCGCGCGCCGGCGAGCGACGGCGAGGTCGCGCTCACCAAGGAGGCGGCCGAGCGGCTGGGCACCAGCCTCGGCGGCACGATCCAGGACGCGGGCCGCAGCCGGTCGTGGACGGTCACCGCGATCGTCGAGTTTCCCGGCGCGCTCCGCGAGGCCGTCGTCTTCCTGCCCACCGCCCTGCCCGGCGATCCCGCGTCCACCACGGCCGCCGGCTGGCTCTGGGACGCGCCCGCGCCGGTCACCTGGGACCAGGTCAGGCAGCTCAACCAGCGCGGCATGGTGGTCTTCTCCCGGGACGTACTGCTCAACCCACCGCCCCTGGAGGCGACGCCGGAGATGCTCCGCAGCACCAGCGTGGACGCCGGGGCGATCGGGATCGGCGGCCTGGTCGCGGGGCTCGCCATCCTGGAGATCGTGCTGCTGGCCGGCCCGGCCTTCGCGGTCGGCGCCCGCCGCCGGCGGCGCGACCTCGGCCTCATCGCCGCCAACGGGGGTACCCCGGCACACCTGCGCCGCATCGTCCTCGCCGACGGCCTCGTGCTGGGCGCGCTGGGCGCCGCCGCCGGCCTGGTGATCGGCGTGGTGACCGCGTTCGCCACGCGACCGCTGCTGGAGGAGTACCTGACGAACCAGCGGGCCGGCGGCTACCGGGCCTTCCCGCTCGCGCTCGCCGGGATCGCCCTGCTGGCGGTCGGCACCGGGCTGCTCGCCGCGCTCGTGCCGGCGTTCACCGCCGCTCGCAACGACGTGGTCGCGGCGCTGACCGGGCGGCGCGGCTCGGTACGCTCGCGCAAGCGCTGGCTGGTCGCCGGCCTCGCGCTGGCCGCGATCGGGGCCGCCGTCACCATGTACGGGTCGCGGCAGACCGACATCAACGTGCTCCTGGCCGGGCTGATCATCGGCGAGCTGGGGCTGGTGCTCTGCACACCGGCGCTCGTGGGGCTGATCGCCCGGCTCGGCCGGGTACTGCCGCTCGCGCCCCGGATCGCGCTGCGCGACACCGCCCGCAACCGGGCCGCCTCGGCGCCGGCGATCGCGGCGGTGATGGCCGCCGTCGCGGGCAGCGTCGCGCTCGGCGTCGTGCTCGGCGCCGAGCAGGAGCGCAACGACTCGAGCTACGAGCCGGGCCTGCCGGAGGGGCACGCGCTCATCTACTACGAGCACCAGACCGCCGGCGACCCGGTGCCCGACCCGGAGGAGCTGGTGGCGATAGCCCGGGAGACACTTCCCACGGTCACCGCGCTCCCGGTCGGGCAGGTCACCTGCCCACCGGGGTCGCCCGCGGACGTCTACTGTGGACTGAGCCCGCGCCTCCCCGAGTCCCGGGAGTGTCCGTGGTTCGACGACGCGGGGTCGCTGAGCCGGGAGGACCAGCGCCGGGCCCGGGAGGATCCGCGCTGCGAGCCAGACAACGGCTGGTCGCGAGTGGCGTACGGCAACCTCGTCGTCACGCCCGACGCCCTTCCGGCACTGACCGGCGCGACCGGCGACGACCTGGCCCGCGCCCGGGAGGTGCTGCTCGCCGGCGGTGTGGTGATCGGCGACCCGCGGTACGTCGTCGACGGCAAGGTCACTTTGCGGATCGACGACGCCAACCAGCCGGAGGGGATGGTCACGGAGGAGGACGAGCGGCGGATGCCCACGCTCGTCGTGCCCGGGTACGCGGTCGCCAGCGGGCTCCCGGCGTACAGCGGCGTCATCATCTCCAGCGCGACGGTGGCGGCGGCGAAGCTGGCCGTGCAGCCGTCCGGCGTCGTGGTGGCCACCGACCGGATGCCCACCACGGCCGAGGAGGACCGGCTCACCGGCCGGCTGCGCGAGTTGGAGGTGCGGGCGTGGATCACGGTCGAGCGCGGGCCGGAAACCCATTCCGATCCGACGCTGCTGATCCTCGCCGCCGCGGCCGGGCTGATCACGCTGGGAGCGGCCGGCATCGCCACCGGCCTCGCCGCCGCCGACGGCCACGCCGACCTCGCGACGCTCGCGGCGGTGGGGGCCAGTCCGGGGGTACGCCGGCGGCTGTCGCTCAGCCAGTCGGGCGTGATCGCCGGCCTCGGCACGGTGCTCGGGGTCGCCGCCGGGCTGGGCGTCTCGGCCGCGGTGCTGTACGCGTACAACCAGGCGGGGGCCGAGCGGTGGCCGGTCGAGGTGCCGTACCCGATCGGGGTCCCCTGGTCGAGCCTCGCGGTGGTGGCCGTGGTGCCGCTGGTGGCTATGCTCGGCGCGGGCCTGCTGACCCGCTCCCGGCTGCCGATCGAGGCGCGGCGGGCGACCTGAGCCCCCGCGAGAATCCCGAAGTCGTGCCACACCTGCCTCCGGCGGCCGTGCGCAGGCCCGCCGGGCGGCAGGATCATGCGCATGACGCGATGGGCCGGCCCGACATAGGGCGAGTCGGAAAACAGGAACGCAGCGCTACCGCGCCGCCACGGTGATACCGGAGAATCATCGCCGTGGCGGAGACCAACCCGTACCTCGCCAACCCCCGCTGGGTCGTGGCGGAGCAGGTCGCCGACATCGCCCGGCGGCGATATCCGGCGGGGGTGCTGGCGATCGGCGCGCACGGGTCGCTGGCCCACGGCGACGACACCGACACCAGCGACGTCGACCTGGTCGTGGTCACCTACAAGCCGGGCGCCGGGCCGCGGCCGGTGACCCGCCGCGTCGACGGGATCCTCGTCGACCTCGGCGTGGTGGCCGCCGACGAGTACATCCAGCACGCCCGCACGCTCTCCACCTCGTGGCCGCTCGCCGCCGACCGATACGTCACCACGCGGGCGATCTACGACCCCAACGGCTGGTTCGAGCGGCTCCGCGACACGCACCTCGGGCGGCTGGCCGAGGCGAAGTCGCTGGAGTTCACGACGCTGGCGCGCGAGGCGTGGTGCCGGGCCTTCTCGGCGCACGCGCGGGCGGTGCGGCTCACTCAGTGGTACGAGACCGACACCGCGATGCTGATGATCGGCGAGGCACGCCTCTCGGCGGCGATGGTGGTGGGGCTGTTGAGCCGCACGTACTTTCGCAACAGCGCCGACGCGGTCAAGCGCACCGGCCTCGCCGGCGTCGACATGACCGAGCTCGGCGTCGTCCTGCGCGACCAGGCCAAGGAGCTGGCCAACCGGGGCCGCCCCGTCGACGCGACCGTCAACCAGGTCTTCGAGTCCTGACCCAGCGGCCGGGGTCGCGGTCGTGGGAACGCGGACGGTGCGGCCGCGGGAGCGGCGGTCCGCACCGCGACGGACGTCGCGGTAGCCCAGATCTGTCTCTTGAACAGGCCGGCTAGATGCCGCCGCTCACGCCGATGAGCCGGCCGATCAGGTAGGTGGCGCCGGCGGCCGCCGAGCCGAGCAGCAGCTGCCGCAGCCCGCTCCCCCACCACGACCGGCTGGTGAAGCGGGCGACCAGCGCGCCGGCCACGAAGAGCCCGACGCCGCCGACGGCGAGCGCCAGCCACAGGCGCTCGAAGCCGAGCAGGTACGGGAGGAGGGGCACCAGCGCGCCGGCCGAGAAGCACAGGAACGAGGAGCCGGCGGCGAGCCACGGGCTGGGCCGCTCGTCCGGGTCGACGCCAAGCTCCTCGCGGGCGTGTACGCGCAGCGCCTCCTCCGGGTTGCGGCGGAGCACGGCCGCGATCTCCTCGGCCAGCTCGCGGGGCAGGCCGCGCGCGGTCCAGGTCTGCACCAGCTCGTGCGCCTCGGCGTCGGGAAACCGCTCCAGCTCCCGCCGCTCCTTGGCGATCTCCGCGGCGACCTGCTCGTTCTGCGTGCGCACGCTGGTGTACTCGCCGAGGCCCATCGAGATCGCCCCGGCGACCAGCCCGGCCGCACCGGTCAGCACGATGCTCCCCGGCGCCACTCCGCCGCCGCCCACGCCGGCGATCAGCGCGATGTTGGTGACCAGGCCGTCCATGGCGCCGAAGACGGCGGGACGCAGCCAGCCGCCGGAGACGTCGGCGTGGTGGTGCGGGTTGAGCGCGGCCGGTGTGTCGGCCGTCACGGCAAGGTCAGGATCTCGTGCCCGTCGTCGGTCACCACGATCGTGTGCTCGAACTGGGCGGTCCACCTGAGGTCCTTGGTCACGACCGTCCAGCCGTCGCGCCACATGGTGTACTCGTGGGTCCCCAGCGTGATCATCGGCTCGATGGTGAACGTCATGCCCGGCTCCATGACGACGTCGAGCTGCGGATTGTCGTAATGCGGCACGTACAGCCCACTGTGGAACGACTCGCCGATGCCGTGGCCGGTGAAGTCGCGCACGACCCCGTAGCCGAAGCGGCGCGCGTACGCCTCGATGACCCGCCCCACCGCGTTGAGCGGCCGGCCCGGCGCCACCGCCCGGATGCCCCGCATCATCGCCTCGTGCGTGCGCTCGACGAGCAGGCGCGCCTCCTCGGAGACGTCACCGACGAGGAACGTGGCGTCGGTGTCGCCGTGCACACCGCCGATGAACGCCGTGACGTCGACGTTGACGATGTCGCCGTCTTCGAGCACGGTGCTGTCCGGGATGCCGTGGCAGATCACCTCGTTGAGGCTCGTGCAGCACGACTTGGGGAAGCCCTTGTAGCCGAGCGTCGACGGGTAGGCGCCGTGGTCGCAGAGAAACTCGTGCACGACCTTGTCGATCTCGTCGGTGGTGACGCCGGGCTTGCAGTGCTCACCGGCGAGCTGGGTCGCCTGCGCCGCCAGCCGCCCGGCGATCCGCATCTTCTCGATCGTCTCGGGGGTCTGCACGTGCGAGCCGCGCCACTCCTTGGGCCGCTTCTTGCCCACGTACTCGGGGCGGGCGATGCTGGCGGGCACCTGGCGCCAAGGGGTGAGCTGGCCTGGCGCCAGCGGGGCACGGACGGTCATGACCTCCACCCTAACGCCGGGCGGGGGCCCGTCACCGCAATGCCGTCTTGCGCGCCCGCGCCGCCTCCACGGAGGCTTGCGGTCAACCTAGCGCGACGCGTCCACCAGCGCCCGGAACGGCCGCACGTCCCCATCCGCCTCGGGATGCCACTGCACGCCGAGCAGGAACGGCCGCTCCGGGTCTTCGACCGCCTCGATGGTGCCGTCCTCGGCCCAGCCGGTGACGGTGAGCCGCCCGGCGTCGGCGACCCCCTGGTGGTGGTACGAGTTGACCACGCCGTCGCCCCCCATGATCGCGCCGATCAGGCTGCCGGGGGCGAAGCGGGCGCCGTGCGAGCCGTACACGCCGGGCTCGGGGCGGTGCCCGTCGTGCCCCACCACCACGGGCAGGTGCTGGTGCAGCCGCCCGCCGTACGCCACCGCGAGCAACTGCATGCCCCGGCACACGCCAAGGATCGGCAGGTCGGCCTCGACGAGCGGAAACTCGCCCGCGTCGCGCTCCGGCCGGCTGTCGGTGAGCGGGCCGGCCGGCTCGCCGTAGCGCGCGGCGTCGACGTCCGGCCCGCCGGCGAGCACGAGCCCGTCGAGCACACGCAGGACCTCTGCGCTCTCCGGGTCGGGCGGGAGCACGACCGCCCGCCCTCCGGCCGCCTCGACCGCCCGCACGTACGAGTGGGGCAGGAGGGTCGCCGGTACGCCGCGCCACACGCCCCAGGCGGCGGGCTCGACGTACGAGGTGATTCCGATGATCGGCCGCATCACTGCCCGCCTTAGATAGGTGTCACGTACGCGCCGGTGATGCCGCCGTCGACCACGAACTGGGACGCGGTGACGAACGAGGCGTCGTCGCTGGCCAGGAACGCCACCGCCGCCGCGATCTCGGCGGGCTCGGCGAAGCGTCCCATCGGCACGTGCACCAGCCGCCGGGCGGCCCGCTCCGGATCCTTCGCGAAGAGCTCCATCAGCAACGGCGTGGCCACCGGGCCGGGGCAGAGCGCGTTGACCCGGATCCCCTCCCGGGCGAACTGCACGCCCAGCTCGCGGCTGAGCGCCAGCACGCCGCCCTTGCTCGCCGTGTACGCGATCTGGCTCGTCGCCGCCCCCATCAGCGCGACGAACGACGCGGTGTTGATGATCGAGCCCTTGCCCTGCCGCCGCATGTGCGGGATGGCGTACTTGCAGCACAGGTAGACGCTGGTCGTGTTGACCTTGATGACCCGCTCCCACGCCTCCAGCCCGGTGACCAGGATCGAGTCGTCGTCGGGCGGCGAGATGCCGGCGTTGTTGAACGCCACGTCTACCCGCCCGTGCCGCGCCGCCACCCCGTCGAAGAGGTCGCGGACGGCCGCCTCGCCGGTCACGTCACAGTGCGCGAACTCGCCACCGACCTCGTCTGCCGCCGCCCTGCCGCTCACCTCGTCGATGTCGACGCAGACGACGGTCGCCCCCTCGTCGCGAAACCGCCGGGCGGTGGCCAGACCGATCCCGCTCCCCGCCCCGGTCACCACCGCGACGCGCCCCGCAAGACGCGCCATGCCTAGCGCTCGTCCGCCGCCGTGCTCCAGGCCCGTGGCCTCGCGACTCCCGCTCACGCCCACCCCTCACGCTGCGATGAACACGTTTTTGACATCGGTGAACGACAGCAGCGCGTCGGGCCCCAGCTCGCGGCCGAGCCCGGACTGCTTCATCCCGCCGAACGGAGTCCAGTAGCGGACCGAGGAGTTGGAGTTGACGCTCAGGTTGCCCGACTCCACACCGCGCGCGACCCGGATCGCCCGCCCCACGTCGCGGGTCCAGATCGAGCCGGAGAGGCCGTACTCGGTGTCGTTGGCGAGCCGGATCGCGTCGGCCTCGTCGTCGAAGGGCAGCACCGACACGACCGGCCCGAAGATCTCCTCCCGCCAGTGCCGCTCGGCGGACGAGTCGGCCAGCAGGACGGTCGGCGGGTACCAGAACCCGTCGCCGGCCGGTGCCGAGCCGGTGAACGCCACCTCCGCACCGTCTACATAGGAGGCGACGGCCGCCCGCCGACCCGCCGAGATGAGCGGGCCCATCTGCGCCGTCTCCAGCGCCGGGTCTTCCACGCGGAACGCCCGTACCGCCGGCTCGAACAGCGCCAGGAACTCGTCGTACACCGATCGCTGGACCAGGATCCGGGAGCGCGCGCAGCAGTCCTGCCCGGCGTTGTCGAAGACCGCGGCCGGCGCGGCGGCGGCCGCGGCGGCGAGGTCGGCGTCGGCGAAGACCAGGTTGGCGCTCTTGCCGCCCAGCTCGAGCGTCACCCGCTTCACCTGCTCCGCGCAGCCCGCCATGATCCGCTTGCCGACCTCGGTGGAGCCGGTGAAGCACACCTTGCGCACCGCCGGATGGCTCACGAACCGCTCTCCCACGACCGACCCCTTTCCGGGTACGACCGTGAGGACGCCCTCCGGCAGCCCCGCCTCCAGCGCCAGCTCGCCCAGCCGGAGCGCGGTCAGCGGGGTCAGCTCGGCCGGCTTGAGCACCACCGTGTTGCCGGCGGCGAGCGCGGGCGCGAAGCCCCAGCCGGCGATCGGCATCGGGAAGTTCCACGGCACGATCACGCCGACCACGCCGAGCGGCTCGTGGAACGTCACGTCGAGCCCGCCGGGCACCGGGATCTGGCGCCCGGTCAGCCGCTCCGGCGCGCCCGCGTAGTAGTCGAGCACGTCGCGCACGTTGCCCGCCTCCCAGCGGGCGTTGCCGATCGTGTGCCCGGAATTGCGCACCTCGAGATCGGCCAGCTCGGAAAGTCGCGCGTCGACCACCGCCGCGAAGCGCCGCAGCAGCCGGGCTCGGTCGCCGGGCGAGACCTGACGCCAGGAATCGAACGCCCCCCTCGAGCGCTCGATGGCGGCGTCGGTCTCCTCGGTCGAGGACGACGGGACCGTCGCCACGACCCGCCCGGTCGCCGGGTTGAGCACATCCGTCGTCGTCACAGCCGCTCGAACCCCCGCCGCAGCTCCCAGTCGGTCACCGCGGCGTCGAAAGCGGCCAGCTCGACACGTGCGGCGTTGGCGTAGTGGGCGACCACCTCGTCGCCGAACGCCACGCGCGCGACCGCCGAAGTCTCCCACAATCCCAGTGCGTCGCGCAGTGACGCCGGCACGCGCGCAGCGGTGGCGTCCTCGTACGCGTTGCCGGTGTACGCCTCCTCCAGCGCCAGCTCGTTTTCGATGCCGTGCACCGCCCCGGCGACCAGCGCGGCGATCGCCAGGTACGGATTGACGTCGGCGCCCGGCACGCGGTTTTCCACGCGCAACGAGTGCCCGCCGTGCCCCACGAGCCGCAGCGCGCAGGTGCGGTTGTCGGTGCCCCAGCGCACGGCGGTCGGCGCGAACGAGCCGGGCTGGTAGCGCTTGTACGAGTTGATGTTGGGCGCGTAGAGGAGGCTCAGCTCGCGCATCGTGGCGAGCAGCCCGGCCAGCGCCCGCTCACCAACAGCGGAAAGGTGCGCCCTCCCACCGCTCCCGGCCGCTGAGCCTGACCCGTCGCCGACCATCGCCGCCCCGCCGGCCGGCGTACGCAGCGAAAAATGGATGTGGCAGGAGTTGCCCTCGCGCTCGTTGGGCTTGGCCATGAAGGTGATCGACATGCCCTCCTGGGCGGCGATCTCCTTCGCCCCGTTCTTGTAGATCACGTGGTGGTCGGCGCAGGTGAGCGCGTCCGCGTACCGGAAGGCGATCTCGTGCTGCCCCAGGTTGCACTCGCCTTTGGCGCTCTCCGGCACCAGCCCCGCCCCGTGCATCTCGTTGCGGATGCGGCGCAGCAGCGGCTCGACCCGGGCGGTGCCGAGCAGCGAGTAGTCGACGTTGTAGAGGTTTGCCGGGCTGAGATCGCGGTAGCCACGCCGCTGCGCGTCCTCGTACGAGTCGCGGTAGAGCACGAACTCCAGCTCGGTCCCGGCGTACGCGGTCAGCCCGAGCGCGGCCAGCCGGTCGAGCTGCCGGCGCAGGATCTGCCGCGGCGAGGCCACCACGCCGCCGGAGCCGTCGAGCCACCGGAGGTCGGCCAGCAGCATCGCGGTGCCCGGCTGCCACGGGACCCGCCGGAGCGTGGAAAGGTCGGGCACCATCGCGAAGTCGCCGTAGCCCCGCTCCCACGACGACATCGCGTATCCGTCCACTGTGTTCATGTCGACGTCGACGGCGAGCAGGTAGTTACAGCCCTCGCTGCCGTGCGCGACCACCTCGTCCAGGAAGTGGCGGGCGTGGAACCGCTTGCCCTGCAACCGTCCCTGCATGTCGGTGAGGGCGAGCACCACCGTGTCGATCTGCCCGGAGTCGACCGCGACGCGCAGCTCCTCCAGCGAGAGCGCCGGCCTGCCTACCGTCATGAGCCTGCCTCCGGAAAAGGTCCGTAGCTATACCAAATATGCCCGTCGCTTCTACGAATATCAGGTGAGCAGCCCCAGCAACAGCTCCGCCGTACCGTCGCAGTGCTCCTCCATGAGCGACCGCGCGGCGGCCGGGTCGCCGGCGAGGATCGCGTCGACGATCCGCGTGTGCTGGGCGTCGGAGTGGTCGAGGTTGCGCTTGATGACCGGTATCGCGGCGAGCAGCCGGTCGAGTGTGAGCTGCACGTCGGCGACCGCGGCCGCCAGCGAAGGGCTGCCGCTCGCCCCCGCGATGGCCAGGTGCAGCCGCGAGTCGGCCACTCGCCGCGTGGCCGGGTCGCGGCCGCGCGAGTCGGTGAGGCAGGCGACCAGGTGCTGGCGGTCGGCGGCCGCGAGTGCCCGGCTGGCCCCCAGCCCGGCCGCCCCCGGCTCGACCACGCGCCGGAAGTCGAGCGCGTCGTGCAGTGTGTCGCCCATCTCCCGGGCCAGGTCGGCCGCCGTGCCACGCCGGGCCAGCGGCGTGACGGCCGCTACCGGCGCCGTCGACTTCCGGCCCGGCCTGGACCGGCCGGCGACCGGTGGTGTCCCGGCCCGGGAGACCACGAAGGTGCCGCCGGTCCGCCCCCGCCGGGACTCCAGATAGCCGGCCTCCCGCAGCGCCCGGATCGCCTCGCGCAGCGTGACCCGGCTGACCTGGAGCTTTTCCGCGAGCTCGCGCTCGGCCGGCAGCCGCTCTCCCTCGGCCACCAGCCCGAGCTTGATCGCCTGAGCCAGCCGGGACACCGTGATCTCGAACGCGTTGCCGCCGCGGACCGGCCGCCACAGGGGCATCGCCACCACCGGCGACTCGCGCCCCTGCTTCGCGGTGACCGCGTCGCTCGACATGCGCTCCCCCTGATGCCTCAGGCGACCGGCTGCTCCACGTCGGCGCCGTCCGCCTCGTCGATCGTACGGCGGGGACCTGTGAACCATTTGCGGGCCGAGGCGTACCACCAGACCGCCACGAGCAGCAGCACACCGCCCACCGCGATCGGCGCGTAGTTCACCGACGACCAGCTGAAGTCGCCGTTGCCGGGCACGCCCGCGGGGACGATCGGCATGACGAAGTACACGCAGATCACGCCGATCTCGATGACCGCGATCCAGCCGAGCACCTTGTACTTGCGGCCGAGCGTCCACGGGCCGGGCACGAAGCGGTCGCCCATCCGCAGCCGCAGCGCGATCGGGATGAGGAACGCGAGGTACAGGCCGATGACCGCGACCGAGACGACCGCGTAGAACGCGACCGGGATGCCCGCGTCGCTCTGGTACAGCGCCGGGAGCGTGAGGACCAGCCCGGCCAGGGTGGCGCCGACGATCGCGTTGACCGGCGTGCCGTTGCGGTCCACTTTGGACCAGAGCCGCCAGCCCGGCACCGCGCGGTCGCGGCTGAAGGCGTACGTCATCCGGGACATGCTCGTCACGCAGCTCATGCCGCAGAAGAACTGCCCGATGGTGGAGATGATGATGACCACCTTGAAGAAGAACGGCGTCAGCGCGCTCTCGAAGATGGCGCCGGAGAAGCCGCCCGCCTCGTTCACCGCGTCCACATTGGTCGCCGCGAAGAGGAACGACAGCAGCAGGATCCAGCCGCCGATCGCCGAGTAGAAGATGGAACGCCACAGCCCTTTCGCGGCGGCCGTCGACGCGCCCTTGGTCTCCTCCGACACGTGCGCGCAGGCGTCGAAACCGGTGATCGTGTACTGGGTGAGCAGGAAGCCCAGCGGCAGGATGTAGAACCAGAACATCAGCCCGTTGTTGTCACCGCCGGCGAAGCCGGAGTTGTTGAACTTCTCGGTGAAGACGAACTCCAGGCTCTGGTGGTTGTCCGGCACGACGACGAGGATCAGCACGACCGCGGTCGCGCCGGCGACGTGCCACCACACCGAGACGTTCTGCAGGATGTCGATGATCTGGTGGCCGAAGATGTTGATGATCCCGTGCAGCGTCAGGATGATCACGAAGAGCAGGAACGCCTGGTCGAGCGTGCCGGCCCAGCCCTCGAAGAGCGCGGAGAGGGTCAGGTTGAGGAAGGTCGCACAGCCGTAGTCGACCGACGCGGTGACCGCGATGAGTCCGATCAGGTTGAGCCATCCGGTAAACCAGCCGTGCACCGGCTTGCCCATCTTGGCGGCCCACCAGTAGATCCCGCCCGCGGTCGGGTACGCCGAGACGAGCTCGGACATGCAGAATCCGATGATCAGAATGAACAGCGAGATGAGCGGCCAGCCCCAGCTGATCGCGATCGGGCCGCCGTTGTTCCACGCCTGGCCGAAGGTGGTGAAGCAGCCGGCCAGGATCGAGATGATGGAAAACGAGATGGCGAAGTTGGAGAAGCCACTCCACTTGCGCCGCAGCTCCTGCTTGTAGCCGAGTTCGGCGAGGCGGTGGGCGTCGTCATCCCTGGGATGCTCGGCCGTCACCGGTGCGGTGGTTGCCATGAGGGGTCTCCCGTCAACTAAGGATGGAGGGAGGTGCGGCCCGCGACCGCCTGCAGGAGCCGGCCCAGGTCCGGTGCGTCCATGTCCCGGCAGGCCTGGCCCCACTTGTCGGCCGCCTCGGCCCAGTAGTCGAACGTCGAACCTTGGCTGCTTTGGGCGGCTTGGTGGGCAGTGTCACGGTCGCTCAGCAGGCCGTGATGCACGGAGAACCACAGTGTCCAGGTGACGTTGGAGAGCAGGAGGTTCAGCCGTACCCGGGCGACCAGCGTGGGCGTGGTCTCGGCGCCGAAGTAGGCGGCGGTGAGGTCTGCCGCCTGGTCCGGGTCGAAGTCGGCCTCGGCCGCGATGTCGCCCAACTCGAAAGCCGGGTCGTTGTTGCCGGAGAGCTGGTAGTCGACGATCCGGAGCGAGCCGCGTCGCTCGCTGGCGGGCCGTGGACACGGGCTCGGTCCGTCGTCGTCGCGCCGCTCGGACCGGAGGACGCCATCCTCGGCGCTGGTGTCGATGAAGTTTTCCGCGAGCAGGTCGTTGTGGCAGGGCACGGTCGGCAGGGGGAGGATGCCCAGCGCCGCCCGCACGTGCTCCACGATGGAGAGTCGCTCGAGGTAGCCGTCCGGCAGCGGCAGGTCATGGTGGCGGCACACGTCCAGCAGCTCGTACAGCTTGGCGATGATGTCGAAGTCGTTGCCGAAGCGGGGGCCGGCGTGCAGCCGGCGGCATGCGGCCGCGATCCGCGGGATCATGGCCGGCTCCCGGACCGCGGCCGAATCCAGCGTCTGCCCCGGCAGAAACTCCAGCACCAGCGCGGGCACGTCGGGAAGCACCTCGAAGACCCGCGCGCCGACGCCCGACTCCGCCGCCAACAGAGTGTTGTCGATCTCCAACGGCGGGGGCACCCCCAGCCCCGCCGCGGAGACCGCGGGCTCGAGCACGCGCAGCACGTAGCTGCACCCGCCCCGCGTGCGCGAGGAGTGAGCTCCGGCGACCTCCAGCCCCTCCGCGGAGTCCGCCGCCTGCGAGCCCCGCAGTCGCGCGCGAAAGGCAGGCCCCTGCGCGTGCGAGGAGTGAGCTCCCGCGGCCTCCAACCCCTCCTCGGACTCGGCCGCCTGCGAGCCCCGCAGTCGCGCGCGAAAGGCAGGCCCCTGCGCGTGCGAGGAGTGAGCTCCCGCGGCCTCCAACCCCTCTGCGGAGTCCGCCGCCTGCGAGCCCCGCAGTCGCGCGCGAAAGGCAGGCTCTGTGTCGACCCGCCAAATGTGGTGCGAAAGGCCGCCCGTCAGCGGCCTGTGGGTGACCGGCTGGCCAGCCCACATCGCGACGCGCCCCAGCACGTCTTCGACATGGATCGTCCGTGCACCCATGGCTGAGTTTCAGCCCGTGGGATGAGGAGCGTCAATACACTCCAGGTTAAGTTTTGAGTGTCCGCTCAGCTCTTTTGGTCTGACCAATTAGGTGATAGGACTCGCGTGTGCGTACTGATGCCCGTGTGGTCGTCGTCGGCGGCGGGGTCGCCGGATGCAGCATCGCGTACCACCTGGCCCGGCTCGGCTGGACCGACGTGGTGGTGCTGGAGCAGCACGAGCTGACCGAGGGCACGACCTGGCACTCGGCCGGTTTCGTCGGCCAGCTCCGCTCCACGATCAGCCAGACCCGCATGATCATGTACTCCTCCTCGCTCTACGCCGAGCTGCGCGAGCGCACCGGCCTGGACCCGGGCTGGCGGGGCGTGGGCGGGCTGCGGCTGGCTACCACGCCGGAGCGGGAGGAGGAGCTGCTGCGCCAGGTCAGCTCCGCGACCACGTACGGGCTGGAGATGGAGCTGCTCTCCCCCGCGAAGACCGCCGACCGGCTGCCGCTGCTCGACGTCTCCGACGTGCGGGCCGCCGGCTGGCTCCCCGGCGACGGCTACCTGCACCCGGAGGCACTGGCCGCGGCGCTGGCGGCGGGCGCGCGCCAGCTCGGCGTCGAGTTCCACACCGGGGTCCGGGTCACCGGCTTCGAGGTCGAGCGCGGGCGGGTCCGCGCGGTGCTGACCGATCACGGGCGGATCGCCACCGAGGTGGTGGTCAACGCGGCCGGCGCGGCGGCGGGTCACCTGGGGCGGCTCGCTGGCGCGGCCATCCCGATCGTGCCGATCAAGCACCAGTACGTCGTTTCATCCACTGTGGACGCTCCGGACGTGGCCGAGATCCCGACGGTGCGCGACCCCGACCACATCGTCTACTTCCGGGGCGAGGGCGACGGGCTGCTGGTCGGCGGCTACATCCGTACCCCCGACGTGTGCTGGCCGGAGGACGGCGCGGCGCCGCTGGCGACGGCGCGCACGCTCTTCCCGCCCGATCTGGCGAAGTTCGACGAGTCCTGGGCCAACGCCCGGCGGCGCGTACCGGCGCTGCGGGCGGCGGAGATCGGCCGCGTGGTGCACGGGCCGGAGGCGTTCACGCCGGACGGCGAGTTCCTGCTCGGCGAGACGGCGGTCCGCGGCTTCTGGGTCGCGGCGGGATTCTGCGTGCACGGGCTCGCCGCGGCCGGCGGCGTCGGCAAGGTGCTGGCGGAGTGGATTGTGGACGGCCAGCCGGAGTTCGACGTGTCCCACATGGACATCCGCCGCTTCGGCGCGCACGCGGCGAGCCGGTCGTGGGCCACCGCCAAGGCGCTCGACGCGTACTCCCGCTACTACGACATCGTGTACCCGTACACCGAATGGTCCGCCGGCCGCCCATTGCGCCGCTCCGCGACCTGGCCCCGGCTCGAGCCGCTCGGCGCGGCGCTCGGCGAGAAGGCGGGCTGGGAGCGGGTCAACTGGTTCGCCCCGCCGGCCGACTTCGTACCGTCGGCGCCCCGCCCATCCGGCTGGGCCGGGCAGGTGTGGTCGCCGGCCATCGAGGCGGAGTGCCGGGCGACCGCCGACGGCGCCGGCCTCTTCGACCAGTCCTCCTTCGCCAAGCTGGACGTGCGCGGGCCGGTCTCCTTTCTCCAGTGGATGTGCGCGGCCGATGTGGACCGTCCGGTGGGGACGGTGGTGTACACGCAACTGCTCAACGCGCGGGCCGGCATCGAGGCCGACCTGACCGTGACCCGGCTAAGCGAGTCGCACTTCCGGATCGTCACCAGCACCGCATCGGGCGTACGCGACCTGGCCTGGCTGCGCCGCCACGCGCCCGACGAGGTGAGCGTCGAGGACGTGACCGGCGCGTACGGCTGCCTCTGCCTCTGGGGTCCGGCCGCCCGCGACATCCTCCAGCCGCTGGTCGACGAGGCGCTCGACTTCCGCTTCCTGCGAGCCCGCCTCCTCACGGTCGGGCCGGTGCCGGTGCTGGCCCAGCGCGTGACGTTCGTCGGCGAGTACGGCTGGGAGCTCTACGCCCCCACCGAGTACCTGCTGACGCTCTGGGACCTGCTGCGGTCGGCGGGCGGCCCGTACGGCCTGGCACCGGCGGGCTACCGCGCGATCGACGCGATGCGGCTGGAGAAGGGGTACCGGGTCTGGGGCGCCGACATCACGCCGGAGACCACGCCCGACGAGGCGGGGCTGTCGTTCGCCGTACGCGTGGAGACCGACTTCCTCGGCCGCGCGGCCCTGCTGGCGGCGCGCGTGGCGGGCGGCCCGCGGCGGCGGCTGCGCTGCCTGGTGCTCGACGACCCGCGCACCGTCTGCCTCGGCACCGAGCCGGTGCGCGTCGACGGCCGCCCGTGCGGGCGGGTCACCTCCGGCGGCTACGGCTACCGGGTCGGCGCCTCCATCGCGTACGCGTACCTGCCCGCCACGGTCGAGGTGGGCGCGAAGGTGGAGGTGGGCGTCTTCGGCTCGTGGCAGAGCGCGGAGGTGCGCGCCGAGCCCCTCTACGACCCGGCGAACAGCCGCGTCCGCCAACCTAGCCGCGAAACGCCCTGACCTCCACATTGGAGAATGCCACGGTGAACGGCGGCTCGTGGTCGGGCGTCTCGGGGTAGATGCCGAGCACGACGCGCCCCTCCTGGAACGTCGTGTCCCGCACCGTGCCGACCACCTGCCCGTCCCGCTCCAGCGTGATAGTCGCGCCCTGCATCGAGACGGTCACGCGGGTCGTCGCGCCGACCGCGATCGGCGGGGCGAACGGCATCGTGCGCAGGACCCGCACGGTGCTGCCGTCGCCGACGCCATGCGTACCAACGTAGAAGCCCTCCGGGCAGACGCGCACGATGTAGCCGGCGGCGGCGACGAAGCGGAACCACAGCGCCGCGCAGGCACCCTCGCTGCGCAGCCGCACGTCGACCGCCATCGAGAAGTCGGTGAGCTGGTCCATCGGCCCGGGGCAGCGGTATGGCCCCTGCTTGTTCCGTGTGATCACCAGCGCGCCGTCGAACTCGCAGGTGGTGAGCTGTACGTCGTCGTCGCGGACCTCCCACAGCAGGGGCCCGGTCAGCGGGTCCCGCACGACGACGTCGCTGGCGCGGGGCGTGGCGGTGGACGGTGCGGAGGTCGCCGTGCCGGCCGTGGCCGACGGACCCGTGCCGGAGGGAGTGCCACCGCCGTCGTCGCCCTCGAAGGGCAGCACGCCACTGGCGATCCCGGCCACGGTCAGCGAGGTCACCAGCACCGCCAGAGCCAGCGCCACGTTGGCGAAGCGCCCCCAGCGGCTGCCGCCCTTGACGGCTGGCGGCGCGGGAGGCGCCGGTATCGGCGACATCGGCACGGGCACGGCGGGCGGAGGCGGCGATCCCCCGGCCGCGGCCACCGCTGGCGCCGCTGGCGCCGTCGCCTGGTCGGAGGGGAAGACCTCGGTCGCGCCCGCCGACGCGGTGCCCAGCTCCGGCGGGACGGCGGCCGCGGTGTTCGCGCGCTCCGGCTGCTGCTCGGTCGCCGCCTGTGCCTCGGCGGCCGCGACCAGCAGGCCCGGCTGCTGGGCGAGCGCGGCGGCCACCGCGGGCGGCCGGTCCGGCCCGGCGGCCAGCAGCAGGTCGAGCAGTGCCCGCGCGGTCGGCCGGTCGGCGGGGCTCTTGGCGAGCGTCCGCTCCACCAGGTCGCGCAGCGGCGGCACCAGGCCGGTCAGGTCGGGCGGCTGCGTGAGGATGCGGGCGGCGACCACCGGCGGCGAGTCGGCGGCGAAGGGCGTGCGGCCGGTCCCCGCGTACGCCAGCACCGCGCCCCACGCGAAGACGTCGGCGGCGGGCGTGATGACCGTGCTCGCGTTCTCCGAGAAGCGCTCCGGCGCCATGTACGCCACCGTGCCGAGCCACTGGTTGGTCGCCGTGTGCTGGCTGGTCGCCTCGACCGTCCGCGCGATGCCGAAGTCGATGACCTTCGGGCTGCCCGGCGGGAGGAGTACGTTGCTCGGCTTGAGGTCGCGGTGGATGACGCCGGCGCCGTGGATGGCGGTCAGCGCGGTCGCCATGCCGATCGCGAGCGCGTGCAGGTTGGCCGGCGTGAGCGGGCCGCGCTCGGCGACGACGGTGGAGAGGCTGGGGCCGTCGACGTACTCGACGACGAGGTAGGGACGCTCGTGGCCCGGGTCTGCGTCGAGCACCTCCGCCGTGCAGAACGGCGGCACCTGCCTGGCCCGGTTGACCTCGCTGCGAAAGCGGCGACGGAACTCCTCGTCGACCTCCAGGTCGGCCCGGATCATCTTGATCGCCACCTGGCGCCCGTCGGCGGTGCGAGCGAGGTAGACGACCCCCATGCCGCCCTCGCCGAGCCGCCCGACCAGCTCGTACCGCCCGAGCTTGCGCGGGTCGCCCTTACGCAGCGGCGCGGCGCGCGACCCCTGGTCCCCGCTCATGTACGTGATCTCCCCGCATGTCCCCAGACCCGCCGGAGCCACCGGTCAGGCCGAATTCCCCCAGTCGCGGCCCCGACCTCCGCGAGACCGCACAAACCACGCGCCAGCATCCCACTCGGCCGCCGATCACGACACCCCTGGCGCCGGTATGCGACCGTTCAGCGGGTTGACCGCAACCGCGCCGTGATGTCGCCTGCGGACGTGGCGCCGCCGAAGAACAGCCCCTGCCCGGTGTCGCAGTCGAGCGCCCGCAGCAGCTCCGCCTGCTGGGCCGTCTCCACCGCCTCCGCCGTCACGGTGAGGCCCAGCGCGTGCGCCAGCCGCACCAGCGCGTCGACGATCCGCTCGTCGGCCATGCTCGCCGAGTCGGCGATGTCGCCCGACCGCAGCTCCTCGATGAACGGACCGGCCAGCTTCAGTGAGTGGATCGGCAGCCGCCGCAGGTACGCCAGGTTGGAGTAGCCGGTGCCGAAGTCGTCGATGGCGATCCGCACACCGGTGGCGGCCAGCCCGCGCAGCGAGCGCACCGGCTCGCCGGCGGTGGGCATGACCGCGCTCTCGGTCAGCTCGAGCTGCAACTGGCCGGCCGGGAGGCCGGTGCGCTCCAGCACGCCGGCGACCTCCTCGACGATGCCGGGGGCGTTCGCCTGCCGTACGGCCAGGTTGACGCTCACCACCAGCCGCGCCTCCGGAAACTCGCGGTGCCACGCCGCGGCCTGGACGCACGCCTGCTCCAGCACCCACCGTCCAAGTCGGACGATCATGCCGGTCTCCTCGGCCAGCCCGATGAACCGGTCCGGCGGCACCATCCCCAGCTCCGGATGGCGCCAACGCACCAGCGCCTCGACCGCGCACAGCCGCCCGCTCTCCAGGCCCACGATCGGCTGGTACTCCAATGTGAACTCAC
Source organism: Phytohabitans kaempferiae (assembly GCF_042433955.1). Classification (NCBI taxonomy): domain Bacteria; kingdom Bacillati; phylum Actinomycetota; class Actinomycetes; order Micromonosporales; family Micromonosporaceae; genus Phytohabitans; species Phytohabitans kaempferiae. The sequence goes on from NZ_JBHLUH010000037.1 coordinate 42,761, forward strand.
CCCGGTCGAGCGCGCCGGGCAGCGCGGCGGCCAGTGCCGCGCGGGCCAGCTGGTGTGCGCCGCGGACCGGGTCGAAGAGCGCCCAGCGGCCGCGCCCGTCGGCCTTGGCCCAGTAGAGGGTCGTGTCGGCGGCCTTCATCACCTCGGTCGGGCTGGTGCCCTCGACCGTGCGCTCGACGATGCCGATGCTCGCGGTGACCGAGAGCGGCTGGTGCGACTCGATCTTCACCGGCTCGGCCACCGCCGCCAGCGCCGCCTCCGCCACCTCGATCACCGACTCGGTGCCGGTCGAGTCTTCGACCAGGATCACGAACTCGTCGCCGCCCATCCGCGCCACCAGGTGCCCCCGCGCGGAGACCGAGGCGGCCAGCCGCCGCGCGACGACCACCAGCAGCTCGTCGCCGACGTAGTGGCCGAGGCTGTCGTTGACCGCCTTGAAGCCGTCGAGGTCGAGGAAGCAGACGCCGACGCGGCTCGCCGTGCCGTCGAAGACCGCCGCGAGCCGCTCGAAGAAGAGCGTGCGGTTGGGCAGCCCGGTGAGCGGGTCGTGCAGTGCCTGGAAGCGCAGGCGCTCCTGAAGCTCGTACCGGTCGGTGATGTCCTCCACCATCGCCACGGTGAAGCGGGGCTGGCCGTCGTCGTCACGGATGAGCGAGACGGCCAGGTCGGTCCAGAGGATCGTGCGATCCTTGCGGTAGTACCGCTTCTCGATCCGCGCGCCGTCGCGCTTGCCCTCGATCATCTCCTTGTACATGTCCCACATGCCCGGCCCGTCGTCGGGATAGAAGAGCTCCGCGACGTTGGTCACGCGCATCTCCTCGACGGTGTAGCCGAGCATGTCGGCGAACGCCTGGTTGACGTCGACGATCCGCCCGTCCATGTCCGCGATGCCGATGCCGATGGCCGCGCCGGCGAAGACCGCCCGGAAGCGCGCCTCACTCGCCCGCAGGTCATGCTCGGTCTGGTTGCGCGCCGCCCACACCGCGCGGCTGATCCGCTCCTGCTGCATGAACGTGCGGTCGCGCAGCCCTCGCGCGTAGCCCGCCGCCAGCGCGGCCTGGAGCGCCACGGCCCGGTCGACCAGGTCGCCCGCCCTCTCGGGGGCGACCAGGTCGAGGAAGCTCCGCCCGAAGGTCAACAGCGTCTGGTCGAGGAACTCCGGCGCGGTGAAGTGCGCCTCGACCAGTGCCCGCCCCACCGCGTGTGCGGGCGCGGCGGTGAACGGCTCGGCCACCAGCGCGCCGGCCAGCACTTGCGTGTGGTTACGCAGCAGGCGCTCGGTCTCCTCCGGGCTCATCGGCACGAAGCCGAGCGCCGCCCCGGCACGCGCCCACAGGTGCGCGTACCGCGCCACTCCCTCCCCGCTGATCTCGTCGATCGTCGCCTCCCGCAGCCCTGGCGGCGTGTCCGGACCTAGGGCGTGTTGTCGCGGCCGACGCCCCCGAAGGCACCGAACCGCTCGGGGTGCTCGTCGGCGTCTCCCGGCGACTCCGGCCGCCACAGTGGCAGGTGTACGAGGCCGGGCTCGACGAGCGTGTAGTCACCGAAGTACGACGAGATCTCCGCGTGCGACCGGAGCGTGATCTCGGTGGCGGTGCGCTTGGAGAGCTTCTGCGCGTCGAGCATCTCCTGCGGCTGGTCCTCGTACGTCGAGTGCGAGATGACCAGGTAGCTCCCCGGACCCACCGCCTCACGGAGCGTACGGATGACCTCACCGGGACGGTCGGCGTCGGGCAGGAAGTGCACCACGCCAGCGAGCAGCACCGCGATCGGGCGGTCGAAGTCGAGCAGCCCGAGCTTTCGCGCGCCATCGAGGATGCCCTCCGGGTCGCGCAGGTCCCCTTCGAGCACCTCGGTCCGGTCGTCTCTCTCCAAAATGGAGCGACTGTGCATGACCGCCACGGGATCGATGTCGACGTACACCACGCGCGAGGCCGGGTTGGCCGCCTGGGCCACCTCGTGCACGTTGCCCACGGTGGGGATGCCGGAGCCGACGTCGAGGTACTGGTCGACCCCCTCGGCCGCGAGGTAGCGCACCGCCCGCCGCAGGAACGCCCGCCCGGCCCGCATCGTGTCGGCCAGGTTGGGCGTCAGCGCGGCGATCTGCTCGGCCAACTGGCGGTCGACCTCGAAGTTGTGCGCGCCCCCGAGGAAGTAGTCGTACACCCGGGCCGCACTGGGACGACTCAGGTCGATGTCCGTCGAAAGATCGCGCGGCTGTTCCATGATCCGCCTTCGGAGTCCGGCCCGTGAGACTGCACCTCTTTCCGCCCGAACCGCGCGGCGCTCGCGCCCCGGCTCTCACCCTGAACCACGGCGGACCGCACGGGAGGTTGAAAAAGGTTCACTCGTTCGCGATCACACTACCCCTATGGCGCCTCGATGAGCAGAGAGATCCCCTGGCCAACGCCTATGCACATGGTGCACAACGCCCGGCGCGCCCCGCGTTGTCCCAACTCCACCGCCGCCGTCAAGGCCAGCCGTGCACCGCTCGCACCCAGTGGGTGACCGAGAGCAATCGCACCGCCGTTCGGGTTGACATGCTCGGCGTCCTCGGGCAGGCCCAGCTCACGCAGCACCGCCACCGCCTGCGCCGCGAACGCCTCGTTGAGCTCGACCACGTCGAGGTCGGCCACGCCCAGCCCAAGCCGGCCGAGCAGCTTTCGCGTGGCGGGCACCGGCCCGAGCCCCATGACCCGCGGCGGCACGCCCGCCGCGGCCGCCCCCACCACACGCGCGAGCGGCGTCAGCCCGTGCCGCGCCACCGCCTCCTCGCTCGCCACCAGCAGCGCCGCCGCGCCGTCGTTGACCGGTGACGCGTTGCCGGCGGTCACCGTGCCCCCGGCCCGGAACGGCGCTGGCAGCGCGGCCAGCTTCTCCAGCGACGTCTCCCGGGGCGGCTCGTCCGCTTCAATCGTTTTTGTCGCCCCGCGCCCCGCGGCCACCTCGATCGGCGCGATCTCCAGCGCCAGCCGGTCGCGCGCCTTGGCCGCCCGCTCCTGCGACCGGAGCGCGAACCGGTCCTGCGCCTCCCGGCCCACGTCGAACTCGGCGGCCACGTTCTCCGCGGTCTCCGGCATCGAGTCGACACCCCAGCCGTCGCGCATCAGCTTGTTGACGAAGCGCCAGCCGATCGTGGTGTCGAAGATCTCGGCGGTACGGGAGAACGCGCTCGCCGCCTTCGGCATCACGAACGGCGCGCGGCTCATGCTCTCCACGCCCCCCGCCACCACCAGGTGCGCCTCCCCGGCCCGGATCGCCCGCGCGGCGGTGGCCACCGCGTCGAGGCCGGAGCCGCAAAGCCGGTTGACGGTGGTGCCCGACACCTGCTCCGGCAGCCCACCGAGCAGCGCCGCCATGCGCGCCACGTTGCGGTTGTCCTCGCCGGCCTGGTTGGCGCAGCCGAGCACGACGTCGTCGACCTCGGCCCAGTCCACGCCCGGCGACCTGCGGATCAACTCTCGAACAACATGCGCCGCCAGGTCGTCCGGCCGCACGCCCGAAAGCGCGCCGCCATACTTTCCGAACGGCGTACGGACCCCATCGACGATGAACGCCTCCACGCGCCCACTCTCCTTCATCTACTCGCTCAGCCCGGTCACTAGAGATCTTTCGCGGTCGAGGTTCGTGCTGTCCGTTATGGTGGGATTCTGGTGTGGCAGAGGGGAGCTGCCGCGATGCCCGTCGTGCTCGCGGCCGTTGCTCCCGCGGCCTCACCCTCCGCGTCCCCACGATCGCGGTGCGTGCGACGCCGCTGGGGTCGGCGTCGGCGGCGGTTCGGACTGTCCACCGGCGCCCAGGCAGAGGGCTTTGTCGGGGACATAACCCCTTGCGGCCGGTTCGAAGAGGCAACGTCCCCGACAATCGCCCACGCGCCTGACGGGTCCGGCGCGGCGACCCACCGGACCGGGCATCCGCGCCGCCCCGCGCATCCGGCGTCCGTCCGCGTTGGGCGCTCCGGTGCGCCCAGCTCGACAGCTTGCCCAACGCGACACCAGGTCCCAGCGCGGCCCGGCCGCGCGACCACCTCGACTGCGGAAGCTCCATAGTGCCGCGGGTCAGAACGGATACCGCGGCACGTCACCACGGACCGTGACCCATCGAGTCTCGGTGAACGCCTCGACGTTGGCCGCGGCGCCACCGAAGCGCGCGCCGGTGCCGGAGGAGCCGATGCCGCCGCAGGGGACGTTGGCCTCGTCGTTCACGGTCTGGTCGTTGATGTGCGCGATCCCCGCGGGAATGCGGTCGGCGCACCCCCACCACGCCCGCCGGCACGCGCCGCGCCATGCTGAGACTGCCATCGAGGCTGAGGAGCAGCTCGCCGTACGGGCGGGAGGGGAGCGCCGCCGCCTCGTAGCATTCCTGCGCGGCCACCCCGATCTCGAAGTCGCCCTTAGGCGGGATGGCGCCGGACTCGCGCACGATCCAGTCGCACACCTCGCCGGTTCGACGACGGCCGCGTCGCCGCCTTCTCCGGTTTTCCAGCCGTTACTGAAGAACTTGCTTTGCCAGGTCGGTTGGTCGAGCAACATCATGACTCCCCACTGTGGACTCTCTTTTCGCCGCCTGGATCTGCGCGTACGCGCGTCTCCGGGGAGTCGGACGACCCGCAGGCCGTGGCGGCCACCAGCGTGGCGGCCACGGAAGGGACTGCGAAGGACCGGCGCATGGGACCTCCGAGGGGTGCGTGCGATATCCGAACATTGGTTCTCATCGTGAACGTACGGCCCGACCGCGCTCACGTCAACGTCACAGTTGTGAAACAAGGAACGCGCGATTGACACCGTTTCGGTGCGGGTCGTAGCGTGCGGATTGCGAACCTGCGTTCTAGAAACGCACACTACCGCCAGGTGGACAGAGTCGAGGAAGGTCATTATGGGGGTCATTGCCTCGCTGCCCGAAGCGATCGCCGAGTTGGTGCGCGACGGGGCGACCGTGGCCCTGGAGGGGTTCACACACCTCATCCCGGTTGCCGCCGGACATGAGATCATCCGCCAGGGGCGCCGCGACCTCACGCTGGTCCGGATGACCCCGGACATCGTCTACGACGAGATGATCGGCGCCGGCTGCGCGCGCAAGCTGATCTTCTCCTGGGCCGGCAACCCCGGCGTCGGCTCGCTGCACCGCTTCCGCGACGCCGTGCGGCACGGCTGGCCCGCCCCGCTGGAGATCGAGGAGCACAGCCACGCCGGCATGGCCAACCGCTACGTCGCCGGCGCCACCGGCCTGCCCTTCGCGGTGCTCCGTGGCTACGTCGGCACCGATCTGCCCGCGCAGACCACGACCATCAAGCCGATCACCTGCCCCTTCACCGGCGAGGTGCTGACCGCCGTGCCCGCGCTCAACCCCGACGTGGGCATCGTGCACGCGCAGCGCGCCGACCGCGCCGGCAATGTGCAGATGTGGGGCATCACCGGGGTACACAAGGAGGTCGTCCTCGCCTCGCGGCACTCCCTGGTCACCGTGGAGGAGATCGTCGACCACCTCGACCCCCGCCCGGGCGCGGTGATCCTGCCGAGCTGGGCGGTCACCTTCGTCGCCGAGGTCCCCGGCGGCGCCCATCCGTCGTACGCGATGGGCTACAGCGAGCGCGACAACGACTACTACCAGGCCTGGGACGCGATCAGCCGGGATCGGGAGGCGTTCAGCGCGTGGTTGCGCGAGCGCGTGCTGAGCGGGGTACCGGCGACATGACGTGGTCCGCTGACGAGATGATGACGGTCGCGGCGGCCCGGGCACTGCGCGACGGCGACCGGTGCTTCGTGGGGATCGGCCGCCCCAGCACGGCCGCCAACCTGGCCCGCCGCACGCACGCGCCCAACCTCGTGCTGATCTACGAGTCCGGCACCATCGGGGCCAAGCCGGCCACGCTCCCGCTCTCCATCGGCGACGGTGTGCTCGCCGAGACCGCCGACGCCGTCGTCCCGGTGCCGGAGATCTTCAACTACTGGCTCCAGCCGGGCCGGATCGACGTCGGCTTCCTCGGGGCGGCGCAGATCGACCGGTACGGCAACATCAACACGACCGTGATCGGCGACGACTACCGCGACCCGCGCGTGCGGCTGCCCGGCGCGGGCGGCGCCCCGGAGATCGCCGCGTCGTGCCGCGAGGTCATCGTGATCGTCAAGCACAGCCCCCGCACGTTCGTCGAGCGGGTCGACTTCGTCACCTCGGTCGGCTACGGCAGCGGGCCCGGCGACCGCGCCCGCCTCGGCCTGACCGGGCGCGGCCCGGCGCTGGTCATCACCGACCTCGGCGTGCTGGAGCCCGACCCGGACACCGCCGAGTTCACGCTCACCCAGGTGCATCCGGGCGTCGACCCCGCCGCCGCGAAGGAGGCGACCGGCTGGCCGCTCGCGGTCACCGCCGAACTGCGCGTCACGCCCGACCCCAGCCCGGCCGAGCTGTCCACGCTGCGGCTCCTGGAGCGGCCGGCTTGACCAGTGACGCCGCTCTCGGGACGGGAGGATCGACCGGGACTCCCGGTCCTTGGGCGGGAGGATCTACCGGGCTTCTCGCCCCCAGGACGGCGGGATCTACCGGGGTTCTCGGCCCCGGGACGGCAGGATTGACCAGGTGAGGAGGACGACGTGACGACTGCCCGCCGGCTGCTGGTGCCGGGATACCGCCGGGACGACGCCGGCTCCCATCCGCCGCTGCTCTCGCCCGACTACAAGTCGACAGTGCTGCGCGCACCCAGCCAGGCACCGCTCCCGCTGCCGCACACGCTGACCGAGGTCACCGGGCCGCTGCTCGGCGAGGGACGGGTCACCGCCGCCGACGCCGACCTCAGCCGCCACGCCGGCGGCGAGGCGCAGGGGCAGCGCATCGTCGTGCACGGGCAGGTCCGCGACAGCGACGGCCGGCCGGTGCCGGACACACTGGTCGAGGTGTGGCAGGCCAACGCGGGCGGGCGCTACCTGCACAAGTGGGACCAGCACGACGTCCCGCTCGACCCGCACTTCACCGGCGTGGGCCGGGCGCTCACCGACTCGCTGGGGCGCTACCGCTTCGTGACGGTCAAGCCGGGCGCGTACCCGTGGCGCAACCACCACAACGCGTGGCGCCCCGCGCATATCCACTTCTCGCTCTTCGGGCGCGCGTTCACCCAGCGGCTCGTCACGCAGATGTACTTTCCGGACGACCCGCTCTTCCCGTACGACCCCGTCTACAACTCGGTGCCCGAGGCGGCCCGGCACCGCATGGTGTCCCGCTTCGACCTCTCCGCGACGGTCGAGGAGTGGGCGCTCGGCTTCGAGTTCGACATCGTCCTCCGCGGACGCGAAGCGACGCCGATGGAGGAGCCTGAGTCGTGAGTTACACGCCTTCGCAGACCGTCGGGCCGTACCTGTCGATCGGTCTGCCGTGGACAGACGGACCCTCCGTCGTGGACGAGGGCGTGCACGGCGCGTTCTGGCTGCACGGCGTGGTGACCGACGGCGCGGGCGACCCGATCCCGGACGCGCTCGTCGAGACCTGGCAGGCGGATCCGGCCGGACGGTTCGACCATCCGGACGACCCGCGCGGCGCGGTGGCCGGCTTCCGGGGCTTCGGCCGCTGCCCCACCGGCGACAGTGGAGAGTGGGCGATCCGCACGCTCAAGCCCGGCCCGGTGCCCGGGCCCGACGGGACACCGCAGGCGCCGCACATCGACGTCTCGGTCTTCGCGCGCGGGCTGCTGCACCGGGTCGTCACGCGCGTCTACTTCGCCGACGAGGAGGCGGCGAACGCGACCGACGGCGTGCTGGCCGGCGTGCCCGAGGCGAGGCGAGGCACGCTGCTGGCCGTGCCCGACGAGCGGGGCTACCGGTTCGACATCCGGTTGCGGGGCGACGATGAGACCGTCTTCTTCGCCATCTGACTCCCCCGGCCCCGGGCTCTTCGACGGCGTGCTCGCCGCCGGTCCGGTACGGGCGGCGACCACCGACCTCGCGTGGCTGCGGGCGATGCTCGACGTCGAGGCGGCCCTCACCCGCGCCGGCGGGGCACCGCCCGAAATCGTCGAGGAGGTTGCCGCCGCCTGCCGGGTCGAGCGCTACGACGTCGCCGCGCTCGGTGCCGCCGCCGCGACGGCGGGCAACCCGGTCGTGCCGCTGGCCCGCGCGCTCCGGGCGGCCGTCTCCCCCGCCGCCGCCCGCCACGTGCACCGGGGCGCCACCAGCCAGGACATCCTCGACACGGCGGCGATGCTGGTCGCGCGCGACGCACTCGGCCTGATCATCGCCGACCTGACGGCGGCGGCGGAGGCCGCCGCCCGCCTCGCCGGGGCGCACCGGGACACTCCGGTCGCCGCCCGCACGCTGCTCCAGCAGGCGCTGCCGACCACCTTCGGGCTGGTGGCGGCGGGCTGGCTGACCGCGCTGGACGGTGTGGTCGACCGCCTCGCCGGCGTCCGCGACACGCGCCTGGCCGTCCAGCTCGGCGGCGCGGCGGGGACGCTGGCTGCCTTCGACTCACCATCCATCGTGGAGCGGCTGGCGGCCGAGCTCGACCTGCCCGCACCGGACCTGTCGTGGCACACCGACCGCACGCGCGTCGCCGACCTGGCCGGGGCGCTCGGCACGGCCTGCGGCATCGTCGGGAAGGTCGCCGGCGACGTCGTCCTCTTCGCACAGACCGAAGTCGGCGAGGTGGTCGAGGGGGCACCGGGCGGCTCGTCCAGCCTGCCGCACAAGCAAAACCCGGTCGCCGCCGTCTCCGCCCGCGCCTGCGCCGCGCAGGCCCCCGGCCTGGCCGGCACGCTGCTCGCGTCGATGGGGCACGAGCACCAGCGGGCGGCGGGCGCCTGGCACGCGGAGTGGGCGCCCTTCACCGGGCTGCTGCGGTCGACCGGCTCGGCCGCGCACTGGCTGGCGCGGTGCCTGGCCCACCTGCGGGTCGACCCGGGCCGGATGCGCGCCAACCTCGACGCCACCGGCGGCGCGCTGCTCGCCGAGCGGATCGGCGCGGCGCTCGCCCCGAAGGTGGGCGCGACCGAGGCACACGACCTCGTACGCGCCGCGGTCGCCAGCGGGCGGCCGCTCGCCGAGGCCCTCGCCGCGCATTTCGACCAGGCCGAGCTGGACGCCCTCCTCGACCCCGCCTCCTACCTGGGGGCCGCGCCGGCACTGACTGATCGGGCACTCAAGCGGCACGGGGAGCGGCCGTGACACCGTACTCCATAGTGGACGGTCCGGCCGGCGCGCCCGTCGTCGTACTCGCCAACTCGCTGGGCACCACTGTGGACATGTGGGAACCGCAGCTGCCGGCGCTGACCGAGCACTTCCGGGTCGTCCGCTTCGACACGCGGGGGCACGGGCGCTCGCCGGTGCCGCCCGGCCCGTACACAATCGGCGACCTGGGCGGCGACGTGCTCGCGCTCCTCGACGAGCTCGGTGTGGCGCGGGCCCATTTCTGCGGGCTCTCGCTCGGCGGCATGGTGGGCATGTGGCTCGCCGCGTACGCCCCCGAGCGGATCGACCGGCTCGTGCTCTGCTGCACCTCCGCGCGGCCCGGCGCACCGGAGTCGTGGGCGCACCGCGCGGCGACGGTACGGGCCGAGGGCACCGGGGCGATCGCCGACCTCGTGGTGAGCCGGTGGCTGACGCCCGCGTACGCCGCCGGCGAGCCCGAGCTGGTCGCCCGCCTGCGCGGGATGCTCGCCGCCACGCCCGCCCAGGGGTACGCGGCCTGCTGCGGGGTCATCGAGGGGCTCGACCTCACCGCCGCCCTGCCCCGCATCTGCGCGCCCACGCTCGTCCTGCACGGCGCCGACGACCCGGCCTTCCCGCCCGCGCACGGTGCCGACATCGCCGCGGCGGTGCCGGGGGCGCGCCTCACACTTGTGCGCGACGCCGCCCATCTGGCCAATGTGGAGCAGGTCGACGTGGTGACCGCTCTGATCGTCGACCACCTCGGAGGTACGGATGAGTGACTTCGACCGGGGCATGGTGATCCGCCGCGAGGTGCTCGGCGACGCGCACGTCGACCGGGCGGTCGCGAAGACCACGCCGCTCACCGCACCGTTCCAGGAGTTCATCACCAGGTACGCGTGGGGCGCCGTCTGGGGCCGCGACGACCTCGACCGCCGCACTCGCAGCTTCGTCACGCTCGCCGTGCTGGCCGCCCTGCGGTGCGAGGACGAGCTGGCCATGCACGTACGCGCGGCGCGACGAAACGGCCTCACTCCTGCCGAGATCGGCGAGGTGCTGCTGCACACCGGCGTCTACGCTGGTGTGCCGGCGGCCAACAGCGCACTGGCCGTGGCACAGAAGGTGCTCGACGAGCTGGGCGAGGTAGGCATGAGCGGGAGTCGCGAGGCCACGGACCACGACCACGACGGCGGAAACGCGCCGAGCGACGGAGCGAGGTAGGCATGAGCGGGAGTCGCGAGGCCACGGACCACAACCACGACGGCGGAGACACGCCGAGCGACGGAGCGAGGTAGGCAATGACGGACGACGTGGGGAGGGAGGCCCACTTTGTACAGTCGCTGGAGCGCGGGCTGGCCGTCATCCGCGCGTTCGACGCCGAGCATCCCGAGCTGACGCTCAGCGAGGTGGCCCGCATCTGCGACCTCACCCGCGCCGCCGCCCGCCGCTTCCTGCTCACGCTCGCCGACCTGGGATACGTGCGCACTGACGGCCGCATGTTCAGCCTCACGCCGCGCGTGCTTGAGCTGGGCTACGCCTTCCTGTCCAGCCTCTCCCTCCCCGAGGTGGCCGAGCCACACCTCGAGCGGCTGGTGGCGCAGGTGCACGAGTCGTCCTCGGTGTGCGTGCTCGACGGCGACGACGTGGTGTACGTGGCCCGCGTCCCCACCTCCCGGATCATGACGGTCGCCATCAACGTGGGCACGCGCTTCCCGGCGTACGCCACCTCGATGGGGCGCGTGCTGCTCGCCGGGCTGCCCGAGGAGGAGCTGGATGCCTACCTCGATCGGGTGAAGCTGACCCGCCTCACCCCGCGTACGGTCACCACCGCGGCGGCGCTCCGGACCGAGCTGCGCAAGGTGCGCGCGCAGGGGTACGCGATCGTCGACCAGGAGCTGGAGGAGGGGCTGCGCTCGGTGGCCGCCCCGATCCGCGACCGCGGTGGCTTGGTGATCGGCGCGGCCAACGTTTCGGTGCACGCCAGCCGCAATTCGGTCGAGTCGATCCGCCGCGACCTGCTGCCCCACCTGCTCGCCACGGTCGCGAAGATCGACGCCGACCTGCGGATCGCCAACCCGCGCCGCGCCCGCCACCGCGTCGGCTGACCGCCACGCCGGCCTCGTAAGCCGCCCCGGCGATCTCCGCCATCCCGGTGCCGGAGCGCGACGTGAATGCGCCACCTGGCGGACGTACGCGAAGCCCGTTCGGTAAAGGATGAACATCAAGCCGCTCGAAGCGGAGCCGATGAGAAAGGTCCCAGCCCGCGTACCGCCAAAGGGCTGCGCCGGCTGGTCGACGAGGGGTGCGTGACAAGCGCACCCCCATCGGTAATCCACGGGCGCCACCCCTTGATCGGCGCTAACGGGGCAGCGCACATCCAACCTTCCCCCTAGCCTCGGCGCATGACATCCGCAGTGGACACCGCCCAGGCGATGGCCTTGGTGGAGATGCTCTTCGGCACGCCCGACGCGGCCGCCCGCCGGGCCGTCGCGGTGCTGCACGCGCAGGCGGCAGCGCTCGCCTGGGTGCGCGACACCACCGGGCACTACCCCGCTCCCAAGCCGGTCGCCAGCGCCCTCAGCCGAGCCGCCGCCGCCCTCCGCGACGGCACCGACGACCGCGACCCCGCCGAGGTCCTGCCCGCTATCGCCGCCGACGCGCTCGGCACGTTTCTCGCCGCCGCACCATGAGCGCTTCGTCCTCGACGACCTCGCACTGGTGGCGGGGCTCACCGACATCTCCGGCGAGCGCCATCGTCGCGAGTTGTCCTGCCTGATCCACGAGGCCATCGCGGGCGGGCCGGTGATCGACGTGCCCGCCCTCTGCCTGGCCGAGGCGAGCACCGCCCGCCGCTCCATCGCCGAGCACGTGGCCGACCTCGTCGCGTCCGCGCCGCCGGGCGCGCTCGCCGTCCGTGAGCTGGTCCGCGGCGCGGAGCTCGACACCGTCCTGACCACCGACCCGACGCTCGACTGGGCCGGCACACACGCCGTGCTGCGCGCCCGCGCCAGTGGGCGGCCGATCCTCACCCTCTGTCCCGATCGATACGACGCGGTCGCGGTCGACGCCCTGCCGCTGTGACCCCACGCTGGCCTGTGTCGTCCAGAGCAGGCCGCCTCTTGTGACCGCTGTCGTCCAGTGGCGGCACCACCAAGGTTTCACCGGGTGACCGGCGGCCTTCGACCGCCGATCGCCCGGCCCGGCGAAGCCGGCAAAGGTCGGCCCTACCTCGCCAGGCGGTTGAGCAGCGCGCTCGCCACCCCGATCGCGGCCGCCGCCGCGCCGATGAGCACCGCATAGTCCAGCCACAGCCGCGCCGGCGTGCCGATCAGCAGGCCGCGCAGGGCCTCGACCTGATAGCTGAGGGGGTTGGCGTGATTGATCGCCTGGAGCCAGCCGGGCATGAGCGAGACCGGATAGAGGGCGTTCGAGGCGAAGAAGAGCGGCATCATGATGGCCTGGCCGATGCCCATCATGCGGTCGCGGGAGAGCACCAGGCCGGCGATGATGATGGAGAGGCAGCAGAAGAAGGCCGACCCGAGCAGCACCGCCACCACCACGCCGAGCAGCCGCAGCGGGTTGGTCGTCAGGCTGACGCCGAGCAGCGCGGCGAGCACCAGCACGACCAGCACCTGGCTCAGCCCCCGCATGCCCGCGGCGAATGCCTTTCCGGTCACCAGCGCGGCCCGCGGGGTCGGCGTGACCATGAGCTTGGCGAGGATGCCCGCGTCCCGGTCCCAGATGATCTGGATGCCGTAGAAGATCGAGATAAACAGCGCCGACTGCGCGATCACGCCGGGCGTCAGATAGTCCAGGTAGGGCACGTCGCCGGTCGGGATCGCCTTGATCTTCGTGAAGGTCACGCCGAAGACCATCAGCCACAGCACCGGCTGCACGGCACGGAAGAGCAGCTCGGTCTTGTCCCTCCGCATCTTCTGCAGCTCGACGAGACACATGGCGCCCACCCGGGCGACCAGCATGCGGAGGCTGCCGGCCCAGGTGTCAACCGAGGCGTGCGGCAGTGCGTCGAGTCTGGCGGACATGCCTGAATCCCTTCGTCTCCTCGTCCCAGTCGTCCCCCGCGTATGCCCGAAACACATCGTCGAGGCTGGCCGGGCCGGTGGCGTCGAGGCTGGCGATCAGCTCGGCCGGAGTGCCCACCGCCCGGATGTGGCCGCGGTGCATGAGCGCGACGCGGTCGCACGAGTGCTCCGCCTCGTCCATGTAGTGCGTGGTGACCAGCACCGTCATGCCCGTGTCCCGCCGCACCTGCGCGATCCGCTCCCACACGCCGGCCCGCGCGACCGGGTCGAGGCCGATGGTGGGCTCGTCGAGCACGAGCAGCCGCGGCGAGCTGACCAGCGCCTGCGCCAGCTCCAGGCGACGGATCATGCCACCGGAGTAGGTGCCCGCGGGACGCTCGGCCGCGTCGCTCAGCCCCATCGCGGCGATCGCCTCGTCGACGCGGGCGGCCCGCTCGCGGCGGGGCACGTCGTAGAGCCGGGCGAAGAGGCTCACGTTTTGCCGCCCGGTCAGCGCGCCGTCGGCGGAGAGGAGCTGGGGCACGTAGCCGATCAGGCGCCGCACCGCGATCCGCCGGCGCCGCACGTCGAGCCCAAGCACCGACACGGTGTGACGCGGCACCGGCAGCAGCGTGGTGATCGCGCGGATGGTGGTGGTCTTGCCCGCGCCGTTGGGGCCGAGCAGGCCGAAGATCTCGCCGGGCGCCACGTCGAGGTCGATCCCGTCGACCGCCACCGTGTCGCCAAACGCGTAGCGCAGCCCGCGCACGCTCACCGCCGCCGTCATGCCCGCTCTCCCTCCCCGGGCGCCGAGCCCGATGCCGTGCCGCCCGCTGCCGGCGCGCTGCCGCTCGGCGGCGCCTCCTCGTCTCGTACCTGATAAAGGAGCCGGCGCAGCGCGGGCAGCGCGGCCGCCACGGCCTCGCGGTCGGCGGTGTCCAGGCGCTCCAGTGCCCGCCCGACCAACTCGGCCCGCGCGGTGCGCCAGCCGGTGAGCCGATCGTGCGCGGCGGGGGTGAGGAAGAGCTGCGCGGCCCGGCGGTCGGCCGGGTCGGTCTCGCGGGCGAGGAGGCCGGCGTCGACGAGCGCGTTGACCAGGCCGCTGACCGAGTTGTCCGCCAGGTGCAGCACGCGGGCCGCGGCGGCGATGCCGATGCCCGGCTCCTCCTCCACCGCGATCAGCAGCTCGACCTGTGCGCCGGCCAGTGGCGCCGGCCGGCCCTGGACCAGCCGCCGGCGCACGACCCGCCGCATGCCGGCGAGCACCTGCATCAGCTCGCCGGCCAGCCTCGTATTCACATCCTCAAATTACCTCGGTTACCGAGGTAATGTCACCGGACTCGGCGAGTGAGGAGGGCCTCACCTCGCGACGGCTACTTGCCGGCCGGTTGCAGCGCGGGCTCCGGCGCCGCCGCGGGCGCCGCCGCCGGCCCGGGCGTCGAGGCCGAGGCGGTGAGCTGCTCATACAGCATGCCGGCCTGGTGGGCCAGCGCCCCGGCGACCGCCGGGACCACCGGCAGTACCCAGTCGGCGACGACGCCCCGGTGCGGGAGGTTCAGGATCAGCACCGCCGCGGCCGCGCCACCCAGCCCGTGCGCGAAGGCCCGCCACACCGCCTTGCCCGTGTGCCCCGCGACCGCGCGCCGGGCGGCCCGGTTGCCGAGATCGGGGAAACCGGCGAGGGCACGCGCGTCGCGCCGCCCGAAGTTGATGCCGGCCACCACGGCGGTGACCGAGGTGCCCACCACGGTGGCCACGAGAACGTTTCGGGTGAAGAGCATGAGCAGGCCGAACGCGGCAAGCCCGATGGTCAGAGCGACAGCGGCGCGGATCCACTCCTTCTTGTCACCCGGGTACCAGTAATACTTGGTGGTCCCCTCGGAGACCTGCTTCACGATCCGCCCCATCGCGGTGCTCACCCCACTGGCCGTAACCTGCATCGCGGTCGGTCGTTACGTAGCGTAGGCAAGTGCGAGCGAAGAGTGTCGGCTCCTTGCTGAAAACGCCTGTCATTCTCCCAGATACTGGGCGGTAAGCAGCCCAGGCAGACTCAGAACAGGACGGTCGCGAACTCGCCGGCGCCCCGGAAGCCGCAGCGGTCGTAGACCCGGCGGGCCCGGTCGTTGTGACCGTTGACGTAGAGGCTCACGGTCGGCGCGACCCGCCGCAGCGCGTCGCGCACGACCGCCGACATCGCCGGCCCGGCCAGCCCGCGCCCGCGCCACTCCGGCGCGACCCAGACCCCCTGGACCTGCGCCGTGTGCCGGGTGACGACCGCCAGCTCGGCCTTGAAGATCACTTTGCCGCCCACGACCCGCGCGTACGCCCGGCGCGCGCGCACCAGCTCGGCGACCCTCCGCCGGTATCCGCGCCCGCCGTCGTCGGCGAGCGGGGAGACGCCGACCTCTTCGGTGTACATCGCCACGGCGGCCGGGAAGAGCAGGTCGATCTCGTCGGAGCGGACGATGCGCACACCAGGGTCGGGCGGGATGGCGGGCGGCGCGTCGGCGACCAGCAGCGGCTGGCATGGCCGCACGTCGCGCGCCGGCCCCCACTGTGGACCGAGGTGCTCCCAGAGACCGAGCACCGCGTCGGCCCGCCCCACGATCGAGGAGCAGCAGCGGTCTTCGGAGAGGATCAGCTCGGCGAACGCGGACACCGCCGGCGGCGTGGCGAGAACGGGCGTGAGGTGGCCACCGAACCAGCAGAGCGCCTCGAGGTGGCGGCGCGAACCGTAGCCGAAGATCCGCCCGTCGGCTCGCCACCAGGAGAGGCCGTGGGCCGCCACGCGCTCGGTCACCTGGGCAGCACCGAACGGGTCCTGGTCGAGGATTCGCTCGACCGCACCGCGCTCGGTCTCACCGAGCTGCCGCACGGGCACCGTCAGCACATCTGCCAGCCTATATGCAACCGGCGCCCAAGGAACCCGCCGGATATGAGGCAAATGCTGCACCACCTCTCGCAGGCTCCCCAGGCCTTGACAGTTGTCGCTGTAAGCGCTCACAGTATGACGGCAATGTTACGGGCATAACTCCATTTCAAACGTCTGTGAGCG
>NZ_JBHLUH010000038.1:0-1729 GCF_042433955.1 Phytohabitans kaempferiae
GAACGGGCAAGCTCCGCGAGGGTCCGCGGGTCACGCTGCCCGCCGATCAACGCGGCCGGGGGTGTCAGATGGTCTGTGTACAAGATCCCTTGATGAAGGAGTACACAGGTGTCCATGGCACAAGATCAGCAGGTTGGGTCGGCGGCTCGGGACGCGGTCAATGACATGATCGAGGCGGGTCTGTTCGACCGGTTGATGGAGCGGGTCGACGACGATGGCCTGCGGCTGACCGGGGAGGGCGGTTTCCTCCCGGAGATGATCAAGGCGGTGCTGGAGCGTGGGCTGCAGGCCGAGCTGACCGACCATCTCGGCTATGAGAAGGGCGATCCGGCCGGGCGGGGCAGCCCGAACTCGCGTAACGGCAGCACGTCCAAGACGCTGTCGACCGAGGTCGGTCAGGTGCCTCTCGCGGTGCCGCGGGACCGGGCCTCGACGTTCGAGCCCCGTCTGGTCCCGAAGGGCGCCCGGCGCGCCGGCGGCCTCGACGACATGATCATCTCACTGTATGCGGGTGGGATGACGGTACGGGACATCCAGCACCACCTGGCCCGCACGCTGGGCACGGAGCTGTCCCACGAGACGATCTCGAAGATCACCGATGCGGTGCTGGACGAGGTCAAGGCCTGGCAGACGCGGCCGTTGGAGGAGATCTACCCGATCATCTATCTCGACGCGATCGTGGTGAAGGTCCGCGACGGGCACCAGGTCCGCAACCGGGCCGCGCACATCGCCGTCGGCGTGGACCTCGACGGGGTCAAGCACGTGCTGGGCATCTGGGTCCAGGCGTCCGAGGGCGCGAAGTTCTGGGCCGGGGTCTGCGCCGAGCTGCGTAACCGTGGCGTGCGCGACGTGCTCATCGTGTGCTGTGACGGGCTGACCGGGTTCCCCGAGGCGATCGAGGCCACCTGGCCGTCCACGACGGTGCAGACCTGCACGGTGCATCTGATCCGGGCGGCGATGCGGTTCGTGTCCTACCAGGACCGCAAGAAGGTCGCCGCGGCGTTGCGCCCGATCTACACCGCCCCGACCGTCGAGGCCGCCGAGACCGAACTGCTCGCCTTCGCCGGGTCCGACCTCGGCCGCCGCTACCCGGCCACCGTCGCGACCTGGGAGAACGCCTGGGAGCGGTTCATCCCGTTCCTGGCCTTCCCACCCGAACTCCGCAAAATCATCTACACCACGAACAGCATCGAGAGCTTGAACTACCAGCTCCGCAAGATCATCAAGAACCGGGGGCACTTCCCCAACGACGACGCGGTGACCAAGCTGCTGTGGCTGGCCATCCGCGACATCGAAGACAAACGCGCTCGCCAACGCGTCAAGGAGGCAGGGCTACCCGCGAACCAGCGCAAAGCCCCCGGACGGCTCGTCGAAGGCGCCACCGTGCTCGGCTGGAAACAGGCCCTCGGCGCCCTCGCCCTGGCCTACCCCGACCGCCTCGGCCCCTACCTCACCTGATCCGGCCCCCGTGAACGGAACCACCATGACAGCCTGGGACAACCACCATCCGCCGCACGACCACCCCGACTTCGACGCCTACCTCGACACCCTCACCGAAGACGACCTTGCCACCATCAACGCCACCATGCCCAACACCGACAACGACGCGCACAACACCGAAAACAACATCCCAGAAAACTAGATCAACTTACACAGACATCTTGACAAGCTCGGTCACGCTGCCCGCCGATCAACGCGGCCATCATCGCCCGGCCCGACACCCCGAACA